>CAZULO010000064.1:0-14638 GCA_964621245.1 uncultured Flavobacterium sp. | reverse complement strand
ATTAAGTCTTTTTTTAACTAACCCATTGGTCCTATTTTTGGGGAGTATTACACTTATCAAGCTCTTGTTTAGCAATACCTGAGTATTCTCCTTGATATTTTCCATCTTTTCTCTTTAGTTCAATCCAATTTCCATAAGAATCCACAAAGTCGTTGAGGCCTTTAACAATATCATTATTTGATGCATCTGAAAATACAGATAGCCATTTAAATTCTTGAGATTTTGAATTTTCTAAAAATAACGGAGAAACAAAACCTTCCGTCTTATCAATTACTGCATTCTTACTTTTATCTCTTGGGATTGAATCAATATCAGGAGTCTCACAATAAGGTAAATATTCAGTTTCAACAATTTTTGTTTCATTGGTAAGGTTCCACTTTACAGAGCAACCGTGGCCAATAGCAAAGTCTTTGAATTGGTCATAAATAAATGAAGTTGTTGTGTCTTCAGAATATTTATTTTCTTTATCAGGTTGGTATAAGTGATTACTATATGGTACCAAAGATTTGTTTTCAATGGAGAGATTAACACCAAAGAATGATTTTTGGTTAACTAATTCATTAAATGTTGAGTAATACCTATTATCATTCTGTTTTGCTTCATCAAAAGCTACGCTTGTATTTATCAATTGAATTTTAAGAAACACTTGCTTGCTTTCTTTTCTTGAATCTCTACTTAATTGAATATTGGCGGAGAGTGAAGCGTAATCTTCTTTTTTATCATCTAAATAAAATCGGAAAATATCCCTTAATCCACTAGAAGAAGAACCATCTTCTTGGATAACTGAAATAATAACATCGCCATTTGGTTTATTGTATAGGTAGGATATTTTTCTAAGTGATTCTGCAAAATGAATATTTTCTAGCTTGATAATTCTCTCAATAGGTTTAGACTGCCATAAACCATATCCACTTGAATAAACATCTAATAAGTTTCTGAAATGATCTGTGATGCTTTCAACAAGCTCTATTTTTTGAGTTTCTTCATAAAGCTTCTTTCGAACATTATCATTTGTGATAGTATTCTTTAATTCGTAGTAGATTGACGACTTCAAATTGCTCAAATAACAAGAGTTTTTTGTTAAATGTGGAATTATTGATATTGCATTTGCTTCATCAAAAAGCATTTCTGCATTTTGCTTTTGAATATCTCTAATCCTTGTTTTTATTTGAGTAATTTCTTCCGATGATAATTTAGATAATATGAGAAAATAGTTTTCATAGATATGCCTTATTCTGAATGAATTAAGTTCATATTGAGTGATAAATTTCTGAATTTCTTCGTGGTTAATTTCACATAGAAGCCCATATTTATTGTTGAACCTGCCTTCTTTGTCTTGCTTTAGTTTTTGATAGTACCGAAAACGAACCTTGAATTCAAGTGTGCCTTTTACTAAGAAGCTATTATCCAGGCAACAGGTCAATCCCGTTGTTCTAGGAAACATCTGATTTAACTCTATACCTTCAGTTGAATCTATATCTTCGGTACTACTATTTTGAGAATCTTGTTCGTCAGATTCATCTTTTTTATCTGTTTGTTCGTTATTATCTAAGGCAATTCCTTCTATACAAGTACCGCTTTTGTCTTCAGGGAACAAAATACCTGTACTGTAGATAGCAGCTGGAACAATATCCAAAATTTCAGATGAATAGTTAATGGGGTCTTCATTAAGAAGAATCTTGTTAATAACAGCTTCATTCTCCAAATCTACATATCTATAGCCGTTTATTCCCGGACCTAATGTCTGTTCTCGGATAAAACGTTCTAACGAATTTCTTTTATCTAAAATTTTATTCATTGTTCAATCTTTTCAATTTTACTAATTTTTTTATAGAATAATTCAGGAATTATTAATTCTATTAATGTAATTAAGCCTGATAAAGGATTGTCATCATCAATTCCTAGTTCATCCAAATTATGATTGTTTTTATAATATTCTAAACTATCAGAAAGCAATCGCTCTGGATTTGATTGTAGATCGAAACATCCATCATTAAATAAATCTTTTAATAACTTACTATAAATTCGAGTGGCGTTTCTTTTACCATTGATAGTTCTATTCTTTATGGTATAAATGATTCGGCGGTAGGTTAATGGTAGTTCTAAATAATCACAAAGTGCTTTAAAGACTTTATTACCTCTTGGCAACAACGATTCTGTATCAGGATTTATCCAAGTACTATCAAAATGATTAAAAGAAACTATTGAAATATTCTGTCTTAAAAATATATTTTTCAAACCTTCATATACTTTATCTTTTCCTATTTCAGTGACTTTTCTAGCTAATAAAATTTTCCACAACTGGCCAGCACTCTCTTTATCAAATCCAAATTGATTTCTAATTATTCCTAGGTCATTATTTTGCTGTTTTGTATCAACTAATCTTTCGACTGGATTAAAATCATCAATAAGCAAGTCTAATTTTTGGGCTTCTATTGAACTTTCTTCGATATAAATATTTTCATAAATCCACCGGATGGTTTGAATTCTTGCTTTATTCAAACCGACAACTTGATAAATGATTAAGTCTGAAGGGTTGCAAGTAATGCGAGTATTATCTAAAAAAGTAATTCGATAAGTTAGTCTTGTATCTGAACTGATATAGGCACTTTCTAAATCCCAAGAAATATCAGTAGATTTTTCAGGCTTAAGTTCATAGATTTTCCTTTTAAGTTCATTCCACTTAAAGTTGTTTCCCCTAATGGGATGGTCGAGCATTTTATGATAATCATTTACTAAGTTGTATTTTGACCACTCGTAAGAGTTTTTAAACAGCATAGCGGGTAATATACACTGTAAATCAGTATTTTCGGGTACTTTTATTTCATTGATATTAGGATAAAAATGATGATTAAAGTTTCCTTGATCTCTGTAAGATAGAATGATGATTTGCTCACAATTTATCTCATCAAATGCATCCCAAGTTATAAATTTTCTATTTGACCTAACGTTTATACATCTTTGTACTAAATTAAGTAATTCTGTGTTTTTTATAATGGGATTATCTACAACTATTTTGTATTCATTTGCTAGATTTTCGGTTATTCTTGATCTCAGGTTTGAATTTATGATTGCATCCAAAGTACTAGACAAGCATGATTTGATATTTTGAATATCTAATTCAGGAAGACCAAAGACATCCTGTTTTGTTTCTTCAGTTATTAAGTTATAATTATAATCATTTAAAAAAATATTATTTAAAATATAATCTTTTATTTCTTCATTATAACATAAAGCATAGACATTCATCATTTTAATTGATCGTAGTTCATATAAGCCATAAACTTTAGTTTCTAAAAGGAATGCATCCCAAAAACTTGATGTTTCAAATCCGATGAATTCTACAGCTAGATACTTAATCTTTTTTCTTAATAAAATATCAAATTCAGAAGATAAAATTGTGTATGAATAAGGATTTGCGATTTTAAATTTTTCTTTAATTCTTTCTATCTTATCTTTTGTTTTCTGAAATGAATTAACTTCATTGCCAAATGTTACAACCAAGAAACGCTTAAAATTAGTGCCATATTCAGTATTCCATTTAATAATTTCTTCAATTGTGAAGTTTGACATTATTCTTTTGCTTTCGCAATCAAATAGTATAATATCTTCTATATCCTCCAAAAAATCATTCCTGTTATCTATATCGTTAAGACTATAGTCAGTATTTAGAATATTATAAGCTAAATCAAAATCACCACTATTAATATCAATTGCTAACGGTTCTAGTTTAAAAATATTTAGCAACTCATTTTTAATACCAACCTTACAATTTATCAATGCTTTATATGAAAAAACGGATGAGCTATTTAAGCTTTTGTAAAAAGTTAAAAGACATCTTGCCTCCGTTTTCCTAGCCACCCAATTTTTGTAACTTCGATTACCTCCATTTTTTGCACTTGCTCCTTCAGGACAGCGACCATCTAAAATATTATATGTCCCTTCTAATTCATTAATTTTATTTAATAAATTAATGTTTTTACTAGTTACATTCTCGATATTTATTTCATTTGATTGGTAAAAAATAAATAATTTGATAGTTATTAATTGAAAAATTATTAATTCCAATTCCTTTTCAAATTCATTTTCAAAATGTATATGTAAAACTTTAACTTCATTTAAATCCTGGCAAATATTTATTTCAATTAGTTTGTTTAAATAAATTAATAATTTCTTAAATCTGTTTTTTTGGGGGTAGTTGTCAATTTTAGAGAATAAATTGACATCTAATTCTCCATCCTCAATAAAATTTTTCAAACATGGTTCAATATGTTGTTTAATTAATTCCATTACCCAACAATATTTATTTCAACGTTTAAAATAGCTCTAGTTAAACCTACGAATATTTCATATTTGTTTAACTCGCTTGGCTCAGAAATTACAATGAATACATTTTTCTTTTCAAGACCTTTGAACTTTAAAATTGAAGAATACCTCAATTTATTGGCCGTGTCTCCAACATTAGTTTCAGTCAATTCCTCTACATCTCTAATGATTAGCAATTCTCTTAAATCTTCTTTTCCATTATAGTTTCCTCTTAGAAATGTTGATTCGATTAAAATGATGCAATCTTGCCCTTTAAGTGATGAATCAGTTTCCCTAATTGGTGTTAAAATGTTCTTTACTATATGGGACTTAACATCTTGTAAATTTCTATGTCGTTTGATATCAATATTCGGAAACCATTCTTCAAATTTATGATCTTCCAAAATATCAGGATGTTCTAAAATTTCAGATGAAAGCTTTCGAATATCTGGGTTTTGTGAACTTCTTTTTACTTCATTAATTTTAAAATGACAATAATACTCAGTCAACAAGTCAGCAATTTCAGAAACACTCCTCACACTTGATGAATAGCTTTGGTCAATATCGAACAATACCAAAGAGTTTCCATTCATTAAACCCTGTCCGTTAAACCCAGAAAATTTATTAATAAATAAATCCAATCCTCTATCAAATAAGTCTTGTGCCTCATCTATTACAATAAAATCATACGGTTTTAGCTTATCATCTTTTTCAAGTCTTTGAATGGTGCCCTTTACCATATCATAAAACTCATCCTCACTCATTGAGCTTAATTCCTTGAAATCAAGTGAAGGATTATGTTTTTGAAAAAATCTAAAAAAGGTTGTCACTTCAATATTACTGGAAAGTTGCCTTTCGGTTAATATAGATTTGGTATAGTGCATTAAAAGGTTGTTCCAACACAAATAAATCCCATTCTTATTATGCTGTTTATCAATAAATGCTTTTGCAATTGTAGTCTTTCCACAACCTGGAGGACCTTCAATCATTATTCTAGGGTTTTTATACAAACCTTCAAGAATTTCAATATTTTGAATGCCAAGCCACTCTAGCGTGTTAATGGTATTTATCTGATTTCTGTCACCAATAATGGGACTAAGTATTTTTTTGATGGCAACATACTCCGTAGGTGAAATTTCTTTATAATTTCTAAAGTGTTTCTTGTGTTTGTTTTTAGAGTATTCAAACACATTTAATAAGAACTTCTCGATTGAACCATCATAATCCTTTGCAATAAATGAAGTCCACAGTAATTTCTTATCTATCAACTTTGATTCAAAAGGGTAGTCTACATGAGGAAATGCCGTTGCTTCACAAAAAAAGCATCCTTTTAGATTATTTAGTATATTGTCTTTTAAAGTGTATTTATAACCTTCAGCTTGTTTGAAAGGGTTTTGTTTTATTGGAGTCTCGAAATTTTTTCCATAAAAGAAGGTATTTTCTTTGGTAGAAATTGGACCACCTTTTACTTCTAAAACCAAAAGACCATATTTGCAAAGGATTAAGTAGTCTATTTGCGAACTAGTTTTTTTGTAGTAGTTAAAATTATCTGAATGCTCGGGTAATTTTAAATCGTGCCATACATCCCAATCTAAACTGCTATTACTTAAATCAGTCCAAAGCTTTCTGTAAATGTCGATTTCACCACGCAGAGGTGAACCATCATCCTTAACGATTATAGTTTCTAAAGCATCTATTGGGTTATTTGGATGAAATCGCACTGGCATAATCAATTTCCATTTGCGATAGTTGAGATTTTATTTATTGCATATAATGCGAAGAATTGCTTCAACGGGATTTTTTCCTTGTGTTTGAAAACTTTCAATTTCTTTTGTTCCACTTCCACATTTTCAATCTTGAGTTTATCAATCACCTCTTGGATTAAATCAACCAACTCAGTTGGTTCTGTATATCTTTTAGTTGATTTTTGTTGTTCATAGAGTTTTTGAAGTTCATTAGCATTTCCAATTTTCTCCGAAAATCCATTATTTATGTATTTCAAAAAGTCATTTCCACCTTTTAACTCCTGAATTATATCTTCAAGATTTTCAAAATACTTGTCATTAATTTTTTGAATTGGAAATCCTTTGCCAGTTCCGTATTGAATAGACGTGAACCATTTGCCTTGTGCTGATTTTGGATTTTTCTCTATATCGTAATTAGATAAGGTAACTGTTAAGTTTCCATCTTTGATAGCGTGTCTTCTAAATCTTGAACCTTGGTTTTTCACAGGTGGCTTATCAAATACTCTTAATTTGTATGTGTTAAGGTTTACAATACCATCAATCTTTGGATTGTGATTTACTTCAAGGGAATCCGGAATTGAAAGTCTTAGTTCATCAAGAACAACTCTAGCAAATGCTTTACTTACTGAGCAGCATACTGCATTTCCAACCAAACGCCACTTGTTATTTTCTGCTCCTATAAATTGATAAGTAATAGGGAACCCCATAATTATAGCTGCTTCTCTAACTGTTGGCAAACGGTATTCGCCATCACCAATTCTACTAACCTCAGATTTGTAAATAATGGATTCTCTTGAATTCGCAATTTTTGTTGCAGTTATTGTTCTACTTGGTTTGCTTTCATTTTCGGGGAAAGACATTTTCCCCATAAATGGATGATTGGTTTTCCAATATTTTGAAACTTTCCATTCAACCTTATAAATTCCAGTATCGTAAAAATGATCCGTTAAACTTTTTTGAGAAATCTTGATTGGATATTGAGGGTCTGAAATAAGTTCATCAGACTGTTGAGTGAATGGATGAGGAAAGTTTCGTTTTATTTTATCAATGGTTAGATAATTATTTTTGCCATTTTGACAAGCTTCTGAATGACTTGTATTAGGTATTATAAGTTTCCCTTTTTTAATTATTTCACCTGAAATTACTCTTTTTCTAGCTTGGAAAGAACCGTAGTCAGCTGAGTTGATAATAGCTGTGTTTTCGTATAAGTCAATTGCAATTTTTAAAGGACTAATTCTGTTTTTATTGGCCCATTCGGTTAGACCTAAGTCTTTGAAAGTGTATGCAGTTTGTAAATATCTTTTGGAATTTACGACATTTTCCATAAACCAAGCTTTTAGAATCGAATTAGGTTGGTGTTTTTTAACCGCAACAATTTTTAAAAATGTCTCAGTTAATTCGACCCCTAATGATTTATCTGCATGGCCTGATTTGTTTGAACTTGAAAAACTTACGCAAGGTGGACTACCAATGATAATTTCAGTATTTGGTAATTCTTCAATCTCTTCTATCGAGTTTTTGAAGTCTAATATATTTTTTACTTCACATTTAAGATTGAAATTATGATTATAAGTATCAACAGCCGGTTTCCAGTGATCGTAGCCGTTCACAATTTTAAAGCCCAATTGTCTGAATCCTTCAGAAAAGCCACCTGCGCCGCAAAAAAAATCTATAACTCGTAGTTCGTTCATTTATGTTTTCTAATTACACACCAAATCGGTCTATTAAATGGCCATCAGCATGTATTTTTTGTCATTTTCGTTAAAATTTTCTTTCGTCAACTATAATTATTACCACTTGATTAATCTATTGAACAGAACAAAAAAAATCAAAGTCAAAACTATTGTAAATATGGGAGAAGTAAATGGTTTTATTTTTAGATAAAAAATTGAAAATAAGGGTTAGCTACTATTTTGCTCGATATCATTGCTAATGCTATCATGCAGATTTAATGATACTATGCTGATCTTCAATAAATAAATTCATATATTTATACATTTAGTAAATTCAAAATTCTTATTTTCATTGTATTTAACATATCCTAACTGGTTGGTGAGCATCCTGGTTTTTCCTATTTCAAAATCGGGTGTATTATGATGATGGTGTCCGTAAATCCAATAATCGGGTTCACTTTTTTCAATCAGATCAAACAATTCAACTGCAAAGGCCTCGTTCAAAGCATCCCCTTTATATTGTTCAGGGTAATTCATAAGAGTTGGGACATGGTGTGTCACAACCACTGTTTTATCAGTTGTTTTTCGGGAAAGTTCGGAAGTGATAAAATCAAGGCTTTCTTCATGTAGTATGTTAAACTGATTTGCCGAAAAACGCATGTTGTTGAATTTGATTGTATGGAAATCACTAATACTTTTTTCTATTTGCCACTGGTTAACCTGGCTTATTTTTGACCAAAGGGTGGAGAAAATAAAACGGACATCACCGATATTAACCTTTACATTGTTTACCAAATGCACATTACTTTTAATTTTCTCATTTAATACTCCGGATTTTTTTGCTAAATCAAATCCGTAGTATTCATGATTACCGGGAATCCAATAGGTTGTTTCAAAATTGTCGGAGATATAATTAAAAAAATAATTATATTTATCAAACACAGCAAAGGGAACAATATCACCGGCCAACAAAAGCACATCGCCTTTGGGTTGCAGGCAATCCATTTCTATAAATTCCTTGTTATCAGGAAATTCCAAATGAAGGTCGGAGGCATATTGTATAATCATATTTTGTATCCAGTTCTTTTTTTAACTAAATAATTATCCGCCTCTTGTTCTATTTCAGAATGAGTCCTTCTCCTGCCGGAGGTAATCCATGCATCTATATCTGATTTTTTAAAGTACAACCTCTTCCCTTTTTTATAGTTAGGAATTTCCATACGATGGATCATAGAGTAAATAGTCGCTACACTCAATGTTAGATATTCAGCAATTTGCTTAATAGTCATAAACTCAACGTTGTTATTGACTTTTAGATCAGCACCAGCCTGGCTGATTTTCATTTCTAAAAGCAATTGTTCAATGGTATTCAATTTCTCAATAATAATTTCAAAAGGATTTTCCATATAAAATAAAAGTGATTGATTTTATTTTTTTAGCGCAAAAATAGAAAATGAAAACGAATAACTTTCAGCAGCATTTGTATTTAACCGTAGGTATTGCAGAGCGGCCATTTTAGGTATTTAAGGGCTTCATGGTTATTCTCTAATTCAACTACAGGGAAATTCTCGGTAGTTGCTGTCGGAAAATGTGGTATGTGCAAATTTTGCACATACCTCTCAACTTAAGGCAATACATCAAGGCATATAAGCAATGTTTATATTGAAAGTGATTTAGATGAAAAAGCAATATACAAAAAATGCATTATACAAATTGAATTGTCAAGGATTCCTTGACAGTTGCCGAGGAATTCTCGGCAACTGCCGCCGATAGCAAAACTTAGTAACCAATTATCCTACCGTTTGGCTTATCCAAAAGCAACTTGGGAACTATTTCAAAACACAGTTCCTAATATCAACATTCACATAAAAACCTTTACTAAGAGAAAGAACTTGTCCAAAATTCAAGTATTAAGAAATCCTTAATAGTTAAAAGGAAAAACGCCTGGATGAATTGGGTAAAATGGTGCAACTAATTAAGCAATCGAGCAATAGTGAAAGCTTGAAAATCAATGAAGCCATAGGATTGTTGGAAATATTAAGCAATTAAACTAATTGGTTTTTTGCTTAATCAAATGTGAAAGTTAATTGATCATTCATATTTTAAAATGCTAATATTCCATTTATTCTCGTTTGTAATTCCAAAATTCTTTTCATTAGTTGGTTAAATTTTAACGGCTCTCCATAAATCATAAAACTGGTCATTGCTTCATAATCCCTTTCGTAACTATTAAGCACGCTGGCTGGTGGAAGAATACTGATTTTACCTGGTATATGGTTAGCATAGTCAAGTCCCCTCAATGGATTAAATTTTTCTCTGTGTGCAACAATGTTGTTATATAATTCTTTGTTTTTTAACGCCTTAATTCCGTGTTCGGTATCCATCAATTTTTCCAAGTCATACAGATGTCTTGAAAGTCTGTCAATACGGATTTTTTCAGCATCCTGCGAAAATTCTTCATGAAGCAAAAATATTTTTTCTAAAAATGTTCTTTGTGGAAGTACAGTCGGTATTGCAAAAGGGATAGTTGCCAGACTTTGTTGAGGAAAATTTTCACTTAAAATGGAGTTTATTTTTCTTTCCTCGATCGGTTCCATTAATGAACGCGAGCTTACTTCTATCAAAACTCTTTGAGGTAAATATTCAGATGTGTCAATTACAGAATTGTAATGAATTTCAATTACCTGTGGATCTTTGTCCGAATCTTTTACCGGTTGTGCAATTAGTTTGCATTCATCAATTGCTTTCCATTCGGTCAGCGCTTTAGTCACGTCTGCAAGGAAAGTCGTTGATATAAATTCACAAGATTGTTTTCTTAGATTTCTGATTTGCGTTTTACTGATGTCCCCATCAAAACCAAAAAACTTTCTGTCAATTGCTAAATCAATATCTTCTGAAAATCGTTCTATCAAATTCCAACCTTTGCTTAGAGAAGTTCCACCTTTGAAAACTATATTTTTACTGTATGGCAATGAGAATGAAGCTTTCAATGCCAATGTTACCCACCAGTCCTTTTCAATGGCAACCGAAGGCAAACCCGTTAATTCTGTCGCCTGATTAAGAATTTCAATTCTTCTTTCCTTTGATAATGTTAGCCAATTAGTATTCATCTTATGGATTTCATTAACATTTTGTTTATCCAGGCTGGTGCAAGTTTGGCATCATTCATTATATTTTCTGTTTTCTCTTTTTTTAGAAGGTTTTGGATTTTTGTGATTGTTTCATCATCCACTTTTGACTGACCAATGGTTTTGAGTGCCTGAATTACCAAACTGCTGATTTCGCCCTGTGCTAATAAATTTTTTGGACTTGTATTTTTTAATGTAATTGTTCGTTTGCCAACCTTTATGCTTCTTGCAGCGCCATCGGTTAGATAAACTACTTTCATTGGAACTTGTGTTGATAACCCCAATTTATTTAATGCCTGAATTCCTGTAGGCACAATTCTTGCTTTGTCTCGCCTTGCAATTGCTTTGGCTATATCTTCGGTTGATGGAAACAGAACCCCAAGTTCTTTGTCAATTTTAGGATACAAGTAAATGCCGTGGGCCAAGCGAATAAGAATTTCCTTTTCTTTCAGCCTTAGCAAGGCTTTCTTAACACTTTCCGGATTACCATAGTCCAAGAAATCATCTACAAAAAGAACACTTCCTTTTGGGTCTGATTTCAGTAAGTCAGCAATCTTATTTTCTACTATCGGGCGTTTCATTGTTGTTTATTTCGTCCCAAATTTAGCAAATATTTGGGACAAGAAAATTATTTTTTAAAATAATCATAAATACTTTTAATTTTAGCTGATACGTGTAATTGCTCACCTTCTATCTGCAAATTGGGCAATCATTTTCTTATACTTATCGTCCTGATTTTTCCCAACCGGATCAAATGTTGATTTTTCCGGTTCTTTCGAAATTCTTGTTTCCCAGTTCTCAGCATTCCAGGCCCCATCTTCATAGAACCGATCAGCCGAGCCAATAAAGTTTTTAAAACTGTGTTTGTAGCCGGATTCGGTTTTTGCCCTTTTGTAAAAATCAAATTGTTTTTCAAAATGAGTGATTAGATTTCGTTTCATGAGGCACTTCACAAAAAGAGTGGTTTCAAAATAGTTTTGAGCATGGAGTTCTTCCGAAAAACCAAAAAATTTGCAAATGGCACCTATTTTTATTTTTTTACCTTCAATATCAATTATATCTTCATTTTCATTTACATCTTCCATAAGGTTATTGGTAGGATAACCTAATGGTTTATCTATTAATTGAAGGATGGATTGTTTTTTTTCTTTTTTTAATGAAGGTCTTCCGCCACTGGCACCGTTCTTCCGGCGGCTTTCCGTAAATGCTTTTCGTTTTTCAATCTCAAGCTGCAATCGTTCATTAAAATAATTGCCGGTTTCATTTTTATTAAATTTTTTTAAGACATCATCCGAAACGGAACCTATGGATAACCTAATGGTTTTTTCGGTTAATTCACCTTTTTGGTGTTGTAAAGAAAGCAAGGTAATATATTGCCCCCTTTCTTCCATAGTAAGGTCGGCAACTCCATTGAGAAAATCGCTGGAATAAAATAAGAATGCGGGGTCTTTCATTTTTTGTAAGTAGATTTGGGTTTTAAACACCTTTTAGAGCGTTTTTATTAAAATAATTATTAGTTTGTAAAGTGTAAAATCTTAATTTTGATCGTGAATTCAATGGGCAAAAGTAGACTAACTTTAGAATGAGAAATAAAATATCTCAAAATGAGAAATTAGAGGACTCGATAAGTGTTGGTAAGTCGCCCGGAAATTACAGTAAACAGGGGTTTTATGACCGGATTTTGGTGTTAAGAAATAAATTGCACATCACTACATACGTTGATTTTGGAGGAAGGGCTATGTTTAACATGTTTCACCGCGAAACTGACCCTAATCTGAATCTACTTTTGGACGTATATAATAAGTGCAAAGAAGGTGGCATTAATCTGAATATGAATTGGTTATTATTCGGAACCGGGGAAATAGAAATAAAGGAAACTGTAAATTTGGCTAAGGAACAAGAGATCGGTTATTTGCGGGATTTATTGATAGCCCAAAAACAAATAAATGAACTACATACGCAATTAAATGCCTTACAACAGACTAAATAACAATCAATTACAAAAAGTGGAAAAAGTGGAGAAGAATTTTATCAATTTATTACCCCTTAAAATATTTAAATAACTAATAATCAAGTATATATGAGACGCACAAACCCCAGAAAATACCAGTTCGACTCCGGTCCTGGGCACTATCTGAAAAGCTGCTTTTGCAGCTTTTTTTTTACCTGAATGGATTCTCCTCCTACCTTTTTAGTGACTCATTGGCTGGAGTTTCTCCACTCCCAAAAAGTTGCGAATGAATAGACTGTGTCTATCTTAGGGTTTTAAAATGAATGAGGTAACATTTAATTCCCTAAACCGTACTATTTTTGAACTTTAAACATGAAGCCAATTTTTTTATATTTTTTACTTGCTTGTTCCTTTACCTTGTTTGCACAAAGAGAGCATCATGCTGACTTAAGCTACGGCTTTGGTAACAATTCCTATTCTATATCAGGCAATGCTGTGAAGAATTTTAAATTGTTAAAAAGTGAAAAGCTGCATCTGGGACTCGGAGCGCGCGCAGGATACATGAATGGAAGCGGATTAAATTTTATAACCGCCCCTGCAAAACATTCCCATAATCAGGATGCCATTGATACCATCAGGGTTAAAAAATCTCATTTTATTTTGGTGAATTTAAATTTAAATGCCTCCTACCATTTTACACCACAATTGTCGCTAGGCGCCAATTTTGATTTTTTTGGCTTTAGCTTCGGCAATAAACAAAGTTCAGATTTTTATCCAAGCCTAGCTTCTCAAACCGAAGCCAGTCCTAGACTGGCGGAGTCCAATATTCTTGTGAAGCCTTCCCGCAACGATTTTTATTTGATTGGAAAAAATTCAAAGGGTTCTCTTTTTTCCGAAGTTTTTGTTCGGTATACGTTTAAGGAACGCTACGCGGTTAAGGTGGGTTATGCGATTTTAACCTCGGAGTATTCTACTCAAAAAAGGGTTGGCTACAAGGACAACTATCGTTTTAGAAATATCTCAGGTCAAGTAATGATAGGCATAGGGTATCATTTTATTTGATACCTCTCAAATCTGATTTCTTTACAAGTTATATGTTAGCAAAAATCCTAAATTCATTCTTGACATCAAATGACTGCCTTCATCACAAGGTCTCATCCATTCAGGATGGATCTCTTCCACCAAAAATGCCTTTCCAAAACCTATTTTAAAGTTTCCGAACAGATCAAATTTCTCGCGTTTTAAAATTTGATACTCTAATCCGGTATTCAGCGTTAAACCCATTTTTACTGTTGTACAGATGTAAGCATAATGGATTACATGAATATCTGCAGGGCGTTTTGTCCCATATGTTAAATTAATATTGTTTATCCAAAATAGTCTTTTGGTGTTTCTTGAAATTTGGTTTCCAAATTGGAAATAAGCTGACCATGCCGGTCTATCTTTATTTTGCGTATTATTTTTGTTGTTGAAAAATTCAGAGCCAATAGCCGTTTGAAAATAATGATTATCTCTTTTCATTTTCATAACCAATTCAAAATTATAACCGGCAAAATAGGTTGCTCCGGAAAATCCGGTGTTTAATCCAATACTGGTTTGAGAATTGACCTTGATAGAGGTTATAAGCATTAAAAAGAGCATTATTTTCTCCATGTGGTTTTTTACTATTTTAACTTTTCCAAAATTAAAAAATCATTTGAAAAAAGTTGGCAACTTTTCAAAGGTTGTTATTTAGGGCCTGCTGAAAAAGTTCAGTGTGCGTTCATTACAAGGAGGCAAGACGAAGATGTACTTTGCCGTACCTCGAGCCGAAGCCGACGAAGTATTACCAATGTG
>CAZULO010000063.1:4712-15074 GCA_964621245.1 uncultured Flavobacterium sp. | reverse complement strand
CCCATTTTTTCTTTGTACTTATCTTGGTCAGAAACTTGTCCGAAAAGCTCATTTGCTTCTTCATAGTTATCGCCTTCGTAAGCTAAATACCCTAAATAATATTTCGCCTGATTTCCATATTCTTTTGAATTGGCAACTTTATTCAAATATTTTGAGGCATTTTTATTGTTTTTAGTAGCAAAACTGGCATATCCTCTTTGAAAATTAGCCTTTTCAATATCTAAATTTGACAAATCCGGTTCGTGAATATTTTCATACCATTTTAACGATTGGGTATAATTTCCTTCTGTAAAGTAATACTGAGCTACTTCTAAGTATGCCGAATTTCTTTTCGTACTTGTCGGATGATTTTCTATAAAAGCTTCCATCAAAGCATCAGCACCAGATTGATTGGTTTTTATGGCACAATTAGCCATGTAATAATCACAATCAGATAAAATTTCTTCAGAAGTTGATTTGCTTTTCACTTTAACAAATACAATTTGAGCCGCTTGAAATTGATTTTCTTTATACAATTGAATCGCTTTATTATAGTCTTGATTAGGATCCAAATAAATAGCAGATTGCTGAGCAATACCAACTTGTGATACAAAAATTAGAAGTAAGAATATTTTGGATAAAACTTTCATTATAACGTACTTTTTAAAATTCAAATATATCAAATCGATATGACTATAAACGCAAAAAATATCTTAAATATTGTAAATGGAATTATTTAGTTGAATAATTTTGTTTAACGTTCAAATGTTACTATTTTTACACATTAATTATATACCTATGACTCAAACGATTTTATCACTAAAAAACGTTTCTATATATCAAGAAAACAATTTAATATTATCCGATGTTAATTTAGAAGTACAAAAAGGAGAATTCTTATACTTTATTGGAAAAACAGGTTCTGGAAAAAGTAGTATTATGAAAGTGCTTTATGCCGATTTACCTTTAACTGAAGGAAAAGGAACAATTGTAGATTATGATTTAAATACACTAAAAGAAAAAGATATTCCGTATTTGAGAAGAAAAATTGGAATCGTTTTTCAAGATTTCAAATTATTATCTGACCGAAACATTAAAGATAATTTATTATTTGTTTTGAAAGCAACTGGCTGGACAGATGTAACTGAAATGAATAATCAAATTCAAGATGTGTTAGACAAAGTAGGAATGGGAAATTTTTCTCAAAAAATGCCACATCAACTATCAGGTGGTGAACAACAACGTGTAGCGATTGCAAGAGCATTATTAAATGATCCCGAGCTAATTTTAGCAGATGAACCTTCTGGAAACCTTGATCCACAAACTAGTATTGAGATTATGGAAGTGTTGAAGAAAATTAATAGCAATGGTAAAACAATTATTATGGCAACTCACGATTATGCTTTACTATTAAAATATCCATCTAAAACCTTAAAATTTGAAGAAGGTAAAGTTTTTGAAGTAGTACAAAAAACAGTGTAACAATTATAAAAAAGTTACTACTAATTTCGTAAACTAACTAAAACTAAAAATTATGAATGAAATTATTAAGAAAAACGGAATTAAATTTGGAATTATTATTGGCGTGATTGGTATTTTATCTCAATTAACGGTGTATCTTTTAGGTGGTGTATCTAAAGAAAATGCCATATTAGGTTCAGTAATTCAAATTGTTTTTTGGCTGGCTTATTTAGTTACTAGAATTATTCAAAGTATCTCAACTAAAAAAGAATTAAATGGTTTTGTTTCTTTTAAAGATTTATTTACAACACTAACAATAACTATTACAATTGGTATCGTAATTTCTCAATTATTTACATTTTTCCTGAATAATTTTATAGATGTAGAATATGGTAAAATGATGAATGATTTTATAAATGAACAACAAGTTGTTGCTGCAAATGCGATGAAAAGTTTTACTGAAGTAACTAATGAAGAATTAAAAGAATTAGCAAAAACAGATAATTTTTCATTACTTAAAATTGCACAAGGTTCTGCAATAGCTTTTTTACTTTCATCAATTATGAATTTAATTTTAGCAGCTATTTTCAAATCAAAAACAAATACATTAAACGAATAAATGAATATATCACTAGTAATTCCCTTATTAAACGAACAAGAATCGTTACCCGAATTATCTAATTGGATTGAGAAAGTTATGACTAGTCATAACTTTTCTTATGAAGTATTGTTTATAGATGACGGTAGCACAGATGCGTCTTGGCAAACTATTTTAGATTTACAAAAAAACAATTCCAACATTAAAGGAATTAAGTTTTTACGTAATTATGGTAAAAGTCAAGCGTTACACGCTGGTTTTGCAAAAGCTTTGGGAGATGTAGTAATTACTATGGATGCCGACTTACAAGATAGTCCAGATGAGATTCCTGAATTATATGATTTGGTTCAGAACCAAGGATTTGATTTAATTTCTGGTTGGAAGAAAAAACGCTACGATTCCGTCGTTTTCAAAAATATTCCCTCTAAATTATTCAATTGGGCAGCTAGACGAATTTCTGGTGTCAAACTAAACGATTTTAATTGCGGATTAAAAGCCTACAAAAATGTAGTCATTAAAAACATCGAAGTTTCAGGTGAAATGCACCGTTACATTCCTGTATTAGCGAAAAATGCTGGGTTTTCTAAAATTGGCGAAAAAGTAGTTATTCACCAAGCTAGAAAATACGGAACTTCAAAATTTGGTATCGATAGATTTGTAAACGGATTTTTAGATTTAATTACAATTTGGTTCATTTCGAAATTTGGAAAACGTCCTATGCATTTCTTCGGATTATTAGGAAGTTTAATGTTTTTTATTGGATTGGTTTTAGCCTTATATATGGGAATTGACAAATTATTTTTTCATACCACTTCTCGTTTAATTACAAACAGACCCGAATTTTATATCGCGTTAACCACAATGATAATTGGAACGCAATTATTCTTAGCTGGATTCTTAGGCGAAATTATTTTACGTACAAAAAGTAACGAGGAACGCTATAAAATAGCGGAAATAGTATAGTTATAAGAAAACAATTTGTTACACCAACAATTAGAAAAATTACCGCAGATTCGCAGATTAATTTAGTAATTCTGAAAAAATCTGGGAATCTGCGGTTTTCAAAAAAATAAAAATAAGATTATGCACATAGAACAAAATATTTTAGATCAAGTGAATGAATGGCTAACGCCTACTTTCGACCAAAACACACAAGAAGAAATAAAAGAATTAATGACTTCCGACCCAAAAGGTTTAGAAGATGCTTTTTATAAAAACTTGGAGTTTGGTACAGGTGGAATGCGTGGTGTTATGGGTGTTGGAACCAATAGAATCAACAAATATACGTTAGGCAAAAACACGCAAGGTTTGTCTAATTATTTACGCAACTGTTTTCCAAATGAAGAGTTAAAAGTTGCTATTGCCTACGATTGTAGAAAAAACAGTGATACTTTAGCTAAAGTAGTAGCTGATATTTTTTCAGCAAATGGAATCAAGGTATATTTATTTTCAGAAATGCGCCCTACTCCTGAATTATCTTTCGCTTTAAAACATTTAAATTGTCATGCTGGAATTGTATTGACAGCTTCGCATAATCCACCAGAATATAACGGTTACAAAGTATATTGGCAAGATGGTGGACAAATTGTACCACCACAAGATGGAGAAATTATTGCTGAAATTGAGTCTTTAAAGTATACTGATATCAAATTTACAGCTAACGAAGACTTAATTGAATACATTGATAAAGAAATCGATGAAGCATTTGTTAATTCTACTATTGAAAATGCAAGTTTCAACACACCAGCAGCTGCAAAACAAAATTTAAATATAGTTTTTACTCCATTACACGGTACTTCTGTAAAATCGATTCCTGCCGTTTTAGCAAAAGCAGGTTATACGAAGGTGAATATCGTAAAAGAACAAGAAATTCCAGATGGAAATTTTCCAACAGTAAAATCACCCAATCCGGAAGAACCTGAAGCTTTAACAATGGCATTAGCTTTAGCTGATAAAGTAAATGCTGACATTGTGATAGGAACAGATCCAGATTCAGACCGATTAGGTGTGGCCGTTAGAGATAATAACGGAAAAATGATGTTGTTAAATGGTAATCAAACTATGGTAATCATGACCGCCTTTTTACTAGAACAATGGAAACGTGCGGATAAAATCACAGGTACAGAATTTATTGGTTCTACAATTGTTTCCACTCCAATGATGCTAGATTTAGCAGAAGCGTATGGTATTGAATGCAAAGTAGGATTAACGGGTTTCAAATGGATTGCTAAATTCATTAAAGATTTTCCAGATCAAAAATTTATTGGCGGTGGTGAAGAAAGTTTCGGATTTATGGTGGGTGATGCCGTTCGAGATAAAGATGCCGTTGCAGCCTGTTTATTAGTTTGTGAAATTGCAGCTCAAGCCAAAGCAGCAGGAAGTAGTTTATACAACGAATTGATTCACTTATACTTAGATTTTTCTTTTTACAAAGAACATTTAATATCTTTAACCAAAAAAGGAAAAGAAGGTTTAGAAGAAATCAACCAAATGATGATCGACTTACGAGACAATCCTATGGAATCTATAAACGGTCAACGTGTGGTTTGTATTGAAGATTACCAAAACACAACAGCTCGTGATTTAATCAATAATGAAACGTTTGATTTAGACATTCCAAAATCAAATGTATTAATTTATTATCTAGAAGACGGAAGTAAGATTTGCGCTCGCCCAAGTGGAACAGAACCTAAAATTAAATTCTATTTTAGTGTAAACGCTATTTTAGAAAACAAAGCTGATTTTGAAGAAGCGAATGCGTTTTTAGATACCAAAATTCAGAATATTATCACAGAAATGAAATTAAACTAATGGATCAGAATCTGAAAAAAATAATACCTTTTGCATTAAAATATAAAAAAAATGCCGTTTTAAACATTGTTTTTAATGTTTTCTATGCTTTTTTCTCTACTGTTTTAATGGTATCATTAATTCCTACTTTAGATGTTTTATTTAAACAAACAGAAGATATTGTTACTAAACCAAAATATACAGGAATTGCAGATATCAGTAAATTTGGCCAAGACTATTTAGCCTTTTATATTACAAAATTAAACGACGAGTACGGAGCGCAATATGCTTTAATGTTAGTTGTTGGAATTGTAATTTCTACTGCACTATTAAAAAATATTTTCAATTATTTAGCTTCTTATCAAATCACAATTCTTAGAAATGGAGTATTAAAAGATTTACGCGAAAAACTATACCGAAAAATTATCCATTTACCGATTTCTTATTATTCAGATCAAAGAAAAGGTGATGTGATGACCAAAATGTTAGGTGATGTGGGTGAAATTCAAAATTCGTTTTTTCAAATTTTAGAATTAGTTGTTAGAGAGCCTTTAACTATAGTATTTTCAATTTTTGCGATGTTAGCCATTAGTGTAAAACTAACTTTATTTGTTTTTGCTTTTATTCCTATTTCTGGGTTTATTATTTCTAGAATTGGTAAAAATTTAAAATCAAAATCAGTTCGAGCGCAACAAGAGCAAGGAATATTTATATCAACTTTGGATGAAACTTTATCAGGTTTAAAAGTTGTAAAAAGTTATAATGCTGAAAACTCATTTATTGAAAAATTCAATGATTCTTTAGATAGATTATTAAAATTATCAACCAGTATTGCTAATAAAAATAACTTAGCTTCTCCAATGAGTGAGTTTTTAGGAATTGTAACAATAGCTGTTTTACTTTGGTTTGGAGGAATTATGGTTTTAGAAGAACTTTCTCTTAAAGGAACTCAATTTATTGCTTATATGGGATTAGCTTATACAATTTTAACTCCTGCAAAAGCAATTTCGAAAGCTTCTTATCAAGTGAAAAGTGGTTTAGCTGCAGCAGAACGTGTTTTTACCTTATTAGAACAAGAAAATGTAGTGGTAAATAAACCTGATGCGTTTGTAAAAGATACTTTCGAAAAAGGAATTTCAGTAAAAAACATCAATTTTGCGTATCAAGAAGAAAATGTATTAAAAAACTTCTCGTTTGAAGTCGAAAAAGGAAAAACAATTGCGCTTGTTGGACAATCAGGTTCAGGAAAAAGTACGATTGCGAATTTATTAACCCGTTTTTACGATATTAATGACGGATCTATTCTAGTTGATGATGTAGAAGTAAAAGATTGGGATATGCACGCGTTACGTGGTCTAATTGGTTTAGTTACGCAAGATTCTATCTTATTTAATGATTCGATAAAAAATAATTTACTAATTGGAAAACCAGATGCTACTGATGATGAAATTATCGAAGCTTTAAAAATTGCCAATGCTTACGAATTTGTGGTAACGCTCCCAAATGGAATTCATACAAATATTGGAGATGCGGGTGGAAAATTATCTGGTGGACAAAAACAACGTTTATCTATTGCCAGAGCGGTATTGAAAAATCCTCCAATTATGATTTTAGATGAAGCGACTTCTGCTTTAGATACAGAAAGTGAAAAATTAGTACAAGATGCTTTAGAAAAAATGATGCAAAACAGAACTTCTATAGTAATTGCACACCGTTTATCCACCATTCAAAAAGCAGATAATATCATTGTAATGCAAAAAGGAGAAATTGTAGAACAAGGCAAACACGCTGAATTAATTGCAAAAAATGGAACGTATGCCAGATTAGTCGCACTACAATCATTGGAATAATTTATTTTGACAAATTAGATTGTTAGAAAATTCAATACTTTATAATTATTAAATGATTAGAATTTTCTAACAATCTAAAAAGTCAATCACTTAAGATAACAAATGAATGTATAAAAAAAACGACACGATTAAGTTACCTGAAGATCCAAACACTATTGTTTGGAAATACTTAGACTTGTCGAAATTTTTAGATTTATTGATGTCTCGAAAGTTATTTATGTCGCGTTCGGATAAGTTTGAAGACCAATATGAAGGCACCTTTTCAGAACCTACTTATGAAGAAATTAAAAAACTTTCTGAGAACAATCCCGAATTTTTACACTATTACAAATCACATCGAGAAAAAGTAGTCGTAAGTAGTTGGCACATTAACGAATACGAATCGTTTGCGATGTGGCAAATATTTACCCAAAACAATGAAGGTTTAGCTATTCAATCGACCATTGGCAGATTACAGAAAGCATTAATACCTGAAATTAATTACAGCCAATTTATTGGTGAAGTGAATTATATCGACTACAAAAAAGAATATATCCCGTTTGACAATCTATTTTTCCCATTTATGTTTAAACGCAAAAGTTTTCAATATGAACGGGAAGTGAGAATCATTTCTGATTTATCTGAGAACAATATTAAAATTAACGATGGTTTAAAAATTGATATCGATGTCAATCAATTAATTGAGAAAATATACA
Source organism: uncultured Flavobacterium sp. (assembly GCA_964621245.1). Classification (GTDB taxonomy): domain Bacteria; phylum Bacteroidota; class Bacteroidia; order Flavobacteriales; family Flavobacteriaceae; genus Flavobacterium. Next base: position 7,701 of record CAZULO010000063.1, on the reverse strand, counting down.
TCCATCCAAAATCGGAAAATTGGTATAAAAAGCTGGTGATTGAACTGGTTTCAAAATTAGATTATAGCATTGAGATTGAAAAATCAGATTTAGAAAGTGATATTTTAATTTAGTTTTATTTTACCGCTAAGTCGCAAAGTTAAGCGCAAGGCACTCAAGTTTGTTTACAACATTTGGCATGCTGAAAGTAACTCAAAAAACTACAATATCCAATAAATAAATCTTAGCGAATTTAGCGAAAACCTTTGTGTCTTTGCGGTAAAATCACAAAGGAAAATACTCAGAAACCTTACTATCTTTTACGTTTAAGTAATGATAATGGATTTTGTCTTTTTTGTCGAATTCCCCATTTTTATTGGCATCTTCAATCGTTCTGAAATAGATTTTATTAGCGGAATAGATAAATTTCCAATCTACCAATTCTTGTAAATCAGAAGAGATTTTTGTGAAATTTTTTCCTAATTCTGAACTAATATACAACGATTTAATATCATTTGAATCAATAGAACCATCTTGATTGGTATCCGCATCAGCCAAAACATAAACCAACATTTTATTGCTTTTTATAAATGAAACTCGTTCAATAAGTAGTACTTTATCTGTCAAAACATGAAGTGAATCGGCACCAATTGCTTGAAATTTTAGATTTTGCAAATATCCAGTAATTTCATTTTCCATTGAATTCGACACATTAAAACCAGCAACTCCGTCATAAGAAGAACTTGCAGATTCATATTCACCTCTTTTATTAATGTCACCCAAAGTTAAATTACCTATCGTATACACTAACACATTAGATCCATCAAATTGTATAGGTAAATCGGCTACTTCTAATTTAGTTGTATCTTTTTGAGGAGACTTTGTAGTTCTTTCTGTGTATTTAACTTTAGGTGATTTCTTTTCTTCTTTTTTACAAGAAAAAAAAATAAAGCAAAAAGCAAATAGTAAATAGGTATAGTTTTTCATGTGTTACGAATTTAAAATCAAATATAACAATTACAAATTAAATCCTCATGCTCAATTTCAAATTAAACGTTCTAGTTGTTAAATAATTTGGTACGCCATATTGTGTTTTCGTATACACATCTCGTACCCAAGTATTCGTAATTGAATTTTGGTTGTTAAACATGTTATAGATTTCAAAACCTAGAGACATTTCAGAAAAATTAGACAACCATTTTCTGTTCGTGCCTAATTTAGCATCTTTAAATACATAAGAAAAACCGACATCAGCTCTTCGGTAATCTTTCAAACGCATTTGATAGTCATAAGCATCAGCATAAGCTGGCGAACCACCAGGTAAACCCGTATTATAAACTAAATTCAAATACATTTTTAAACTTGGAATGTTAGGCATGTAATCTTGAAATAAAATGGCAAACTTTAAACGTTGATCGGTTGGACGCGCAATATTCCCTCTTCCATTTTGATTTTCTTCTGTTTTTAAATATCCAAAAGTGAACCAAGATTCTACACCTGGAACAAATTCACCATTAATTCTACCATCTAAACCATATACATAAGCAGTGGCATCATTGTTGGCACGATAACGAATACGAACATTGTCTATGGTATACGTATTTACATCATTTATCGTTTTATAATATACTTCAGAAACCAATTTAAAAGGACGTTCCCACATCTTAAAACTATAATCATGTCCCAACACAAAATGAATTGATTTTTGATCTTTCACATTTGGGTTTACACTTCCGTCATTTCCACGTAATTCTCTGTAAAATGGAGGTTGGTTATATACTCCTACCGAAAAACGGAAAATCATTTCTTTTTCCCACTTCGGTTTTAAAATAAATTGAGCTCTTGGTGAAAATGTAAACTGATTATCGCCTGAAATCCCATTATTGGAAACCAACCAACTTTGCCCCCGAACTCCAGCATTCACATAATAGGTGTGGATGCCAAGCTTTCCTTCATGATTCCAATTTAGATAAGTACTGAAACGATTGATAGTTGTATTATTTTTAGAACGCACATTTTGATAAGGAGCTAAAGGTCCGTAATAGGGATTATAGGGTTGGTCATTCACATAATCTAACAACGGATTAGGTAAGGAAAAACCAGCAGAATCTACCACTTCCCATTCCACTACTCGATCTCTAATATTTTCAAAATTATGTTTAAAACTCCACTCAATGGCGTTATTTTCATTTAATTTATGATTTCCTTTTACTTCATTCGTTACGATTAAAGCATCTAAATTATTTCGGGCATGATTTAATTGCGAACCAATACCACGAGAAAAAACAACATCACCAAACGTTTCCGAACCAATATTCGCATCTACTTCACCCAAACGATATTGTGCCAAAATATCATAATATTCTTGTTCAACGGTATGATATGCAGAAGAAATTAATTTGTATTTAGTGTTTTTATTTGGCTCATAAATAGCTTTAACAGCTCCAAAAAAGGTAGTATATTTATCTTTTTCTTGCCCTTCATAATCTACTAATAAGGCAATTGGTTCGCTTAAAGTTCCAAAATTGGTTTGTCTTGTAGTAGGTTGGTAATTATAATTATTTTGAGCAATATTCCCCAAAAAACTAAAATTCCATTTGGTATTTAAATTGAAATTAAAAAGCGATTGCACATCTAAAAAAGAAGGTCTGTAATTCGTTTGAACATCTTGACTTTTCACTAATAGCGAATTATTTCTGTATCGAACTCCTGTAATATTACTCCATTTCTGATTTTTAGAAACTCCTTCTGCAAAAATACTTCCACCCATTAAACTAGCTTCTAAACCCGCATGAAAAGATTTCGGATTTCGATAGGCAATATCTAAGACAGAAGCTAATTTATCGCCATATTTCGCTTGAAAGCCACCTGCATAAAAATCGATGTTTTGTACTAAATCGGTATTCGTAAAACTCAAACCTTCTTGTTGACCCGAACGAATTAAAAACGGTCGATAAACTTCAATTTCATTTACATACACTAAGTTTTCATCGTAATTACCACCTCGAAC
>CAZULO010000063.1:0-4612 GCA_964621245.1 uncultured Flavobacterium sp. | reverse complement strand
GTAATAACTACTTCAACATTCGCATCAATTTCCAAAACATAAAATCCATTTTCATTTGAAACCGTATTTGAATTATTTGAATTTACAGTAACATTTGCAAGTGGCGATTTATTTTCATTTAAGATTATTCCCTTAATTCTAGCTTTTTGAGCCATTGAAAAAGAAAAGAATAAAATAAAAATAAAAGAATATGATTTTATGTTGTTTCTCATGTTTAATATATAAAATTGGAGGTAAAAGTACTGGAATTATTCAGCTTATCTGTAACCACAATTTTGATATCATTCGTTCCAGAACGCACTTTACCATCAGTTAAATTATGAACCAGTTTTTTTGTTTTGTAATCGTATTCCATTAAAATCCACTCGCCATTTAAATAAGCATTATAAGAATCTATACCAGACAAAGCATCACTAATAGAAACACTTAACGTAGTTAATTTTGAAATATTGCTTCCTTCAATAAAGTTAGGGTTATAAATTCTAGGGGCCACTAAATCAAATCCCACTTTAAATTTTCCAAATGACTTAATTTTAGCAGAAACTTTAGTTCCTTTTCTAAAAGAACTATTATATTCTAATTTTAAACCTGAAATTGAACCTACAAAGGCTTTTTTCTGTTCTTCTTCAGATAAATGAGACATATCTAACGTGACAGTAAAACCATTTTCGATAGCTTCAAAATTGGATTCCATATCCAAGACACCTTCTTTTTCCTCAATATTTAAATAAGCATTCTCATATAAAGTTTTTGAAGGTAAATAAACAGCAGTTTTTTCAAATTCAAAATTATAATCGGACTTTGATTTAATATAAAATTTACCTTTTGATGTGATCGGAGTTGGATTCGCTTCTTTTTCATAAAAAATAGGAACATGAACAATCGTTTTATTTCCATGAAAATCTGAAACTTCAATTTTATAAGTATAAGTTACATTCGGTTTGATGTCTATAAAACCATTTTTGGTGTTCCCGCTAATAATTGATAACGGATAATTTTCTTTGATAAATAATTTTTGAAACCGTTGCTTTAGCTTTTTATATTTATTGAAATCGATAAAATAATTCACATGTTTCGATTCGTCAAAAGCAAAAGTATCGAAAGTATAGTTAAAATTAGGAGAACCATTAAGGAAAGTAGCTACTTTATAAATTCCGTTTTTATTATAACTATTCGTAGATAAATCATATGAATTTAGCGCAAACCCTATTTTACCACTTGCAGTAACTTTAGTAGCTAAAAAAGTACCATCTACTTGTTTTTGTAAAGATAAACTAACTGGATTTTTACTTTTATTAACAGAAATAGAATCATTCACAGGATAAACCATTAAACTAGAAATAACTGGATTGATTTCATCTTTTATTAATTTATTCATCCCGAAAGCCATGGGATTGATAATTTTTTCAGTGGCTGTATCTCTGAATTCAAAATGTAAATGTGGGCCACCACTTCCACCTGAATTTCCTGATAAAGCAATAATTTCAGATTGTGTTACTTTTAAAGTGCTTGGATATAATTCAACTTCATAACTTTTTTGACGATATTGTTGTTCCTTTACATAAGCTTCTATTTTATCACTAAATTTTTGCAAATGTCCGTAAACTGTAGTATAACCGTTAGGATGAGCGATATATAGTGCTTTTCCATAACCAAATGCAGAAACTTTAATCCGAATTATATTTCCATCTGCCGCAGCATAAACAGGTAAACCTTCTACATTATTGGTTCGAATATCTAAACCTGAATGAAAATGATTGGGACGTAATTCTCCAAAAGTTCCAGATAAATTTATAGGAATATCTAAAGGTGAACGAAAATAATCTTTGGGATATTGTGCAATAAGGAATTGACTGGCGCATACTAGTAAACTGGCTAAAAATTTCTTCATTTTGGTTTTAATTTGTGATTATGGTTTTGATTTGTGCTAAAATACTAAATCCAAATGCAATGACAAAAACAAAATTCAAAATTCAAGTACAAAAAGCATTTTCAATAGCTACGTAAATAAATGAGTAACAAATTTTTAAATCTGAAATTGGATCTAGAAGTCAACAAAAAAAATTCCAAGAAACTAATTATCAAAGCATTAGAAATCATTAACAAAACGTTACCAACTCGTTATCAGTCGTGATTTTAGCTTTGGCACAGCTATTGGAAAGACTTAAGTAACGAAAACAATTCGTAAGAAGTTTAACAATTAAAATTTAGAAATCATGAGAAAAATTACATTTTTAGTTGCCAGTTTTATATTTATGTTAAACGCAACAACAGCACAAGAATTAAGAACAGATAGACGTGGTGGAAATGGGCATTCAAACGGAAACGGACACCATAACGGGCATAACAATTATTATGCTATTGATTATAGAGATGCAGAACCGATAGAATTTAGAGAAAGAGGAATTTCATTTTATATCTTTCCAAATGGCGACTTCGATTTCAACACAGGAAACGGAAGTTATATTGCTAGAAGAGGTGGAACACCAACTACTCAAACTGTAGAAAGAGGTGCTAGAGGCATCAAAATTGAACACGATTATAACGGAAGAGTTAGACGAATTGGTAATGTTTTTGTCAACTATGATTACTACGGAAGAGTGAGAAGAATTGGTAGTGTTTATATGACTTACAATAGTTTTGCGCTAACCAGAATTGGAGGAATGAGATTGTTTTATAACTATCACGGTCAAATTGTAGGCGTTACGGGTTACATAAACGAATACAACTACGGATACACTTATAACCCTTGTCCAAATGGATACATTGGAGGTACTTATGATAACGATGATTATGGAAATGATGATGATTTTTACTACTACAAAAAAGATGGTAGCAAAGAAAAAATGAGAAAAGAAGATATAGATGGTGTTAGAAAAGATGCTGTTGAACGAAAAAAATAGTTTATAGTTGGTTGATTGATTGAGAAATCCCGTAACGTGAAAACGAAGCGGGATTTTTTTGTTAAGTAGTCAGATTGGGCGGATTTTTTTATTAACCACAGATTCGCAGATTATAAAAGTTTTCTAGGAATGTGATTAAAAAATGTTACTTAGATTTAGAATAACAAATTTGTTTTTAATTTATCAAAAAATTAGCGAATCTGCGGTAAAAATTTTATTTAAAAAACTTCCCTAAAACATTTCTAATCACAAAATTAATATCACTTGATACTTTGAAATAATAATGAAAAGACAAATATAAAATTGATATGATAGTTGATTTTAAACCTATATTTACAATCGGATGAAAAGGAAAATCCCAAAAATAAAACGCCAAAAATAAAACTAATGCAATTATAAATGAAAAGATCGTGTTTTTGGTAAACGGAAATAATTTCATTTTAAAAACAACAAATAACAATTTTGCCAAACTATACATTCCTATAGCAATTAAAGTTGCTAAAGCGGCTCCATTGATTCCATATTTTGGTATGAAAATTAAATTTAATCCAACGATGACAAATACTAATAAAACGCCTAAAACTAATACCGCTTTATAATATTTAGAATTAAAAATAATCGAATTATTATTGCCCAAAATTACATCAAAATATTTAGATAATCCAATTGTAAAAACTACAAATAAGCCTTGATCATATCCTTCATCTGGCAAAAGTGCATACAATTGCTTTATATTTACTAAAATTCCAATATAAATTAAACCACCAATGACTTGAAGGGTAACAGAAGACTTTTTATACAATTCATTTAATTCTTGCCATTTGTTTTCACTCATCAATTTAGCTGTAATTGGATACGTAATTTGATGCATCGCTCGTTGTGGAACAGAAATTACCATAGCCAAATAAACCGCCAAAGAATAAAAGGCTATGTTTTCAATTTTTAAAAATTGATTAATCATATATTTATCGATGTCAAGCAACATATTGGCTACACTTGCGGATAAAATAATGAAAATGGTAAATACGAAAATGGACTTCGTGTTCTTTGGAAATTTCTTATTCAGTTGAATAGGTTTCACTTTATTAGCATAATAAATGATTACCAACAAACTAATTCCATAAACTAAAACCAGCGAATGAATAAATTGTGGTAACGTTATGAATTTAAAATACACTCCAAAAAGAGAAATGGTGACTAAAATTCGAACAAAAACTTCTTTGACAAACGAACCAAAAACCGATTTCATGTGTGCACGCAACCAAGCATAAAAAATTTCGAAATACCCAATACACAAGGCAATTAGCGGAATTTCCCATACAAAATCATAAACTATTGCATTTTTTCCCGATTCATACGAAGCTATATTTTCATAAAAAGCATAAAATAATGCGAAAAATGGTATAATTATTAGCAACGGTAACAAAAGCATATAACTAAAATAACTGCTTAAATCTTCTTCCGTTTTATTGTTCTCGTTAAAAAATTTAATCAAAGTATTCTGAATGCCGAAAGACAAAATCGGGTATAAAATATTAGCTGCAGATAAAACATAATTCGTTAAACCTAAATAATCTTTACCTAAAAACACAGGATACATATACAAAACATTAATCGCACCAATTGCAAAACCAATAAAAGTTACAATAGTGTTTTTAATAGATTGTTTAATTACGATGCCCATATTTTTTTAGTGTTCAGTGTTCAGT
>CAZULO010000062.1:9542-15142 GCA_964621245.1 uncultured Flavobacterium sp. | reverse complement strand
TCGATTTATTCGGGGTTTTTTTATTTTTATAAGTCAAATTTCTTTGTAAATTTGAAGCGTTTGGTTTTTACACAAAACCTTTTAAACTTTTAAACGCAAACCTTATAAACTTATCCAATGAACTATATTCTTTTTGATGGCCCGCATCGTAATGCTTTGTTGCCATTTACTTTCACCAGACCTGTTGCCGATATTCGTGTAGGGATTTTAACCATTCGCGAAAAATGGGAAAAACAGTTGGGTTATACGACAACCACAATTACCGAAGAATATTTGTCAGACAAATGGCCGATGGTAGAAATGGAAAACAATGTGATGATTAACGCGTCGTTTTTACCAAATGATATTTTGGTGGAAATGGTGAAGAATTTAGAGCTTAATCAAGCAATTTTCCAAGATGAAGAAGTGGTAGCTTTTTATGCAAAAGAAGGCGAAGAGGTAGATTTTGATGCTTTTGAAGTGATTGAGTTTACCAACGAGTGCATCAAAATAGAAAACACTTGGGATATTTTTCAAAAAAATGACGTAGCCATTAGAGAGGATTTCGAATTACTAACAGAAGACAGGTATTCACAACCAATTCCTAAATCGGTAAACGTATTGTCTCCAGAACATATTTTCATAGAAGAAGGTGCGAAATTAGAATTCGTAACTCTAAACGCTTCAACTGGACCTATTTATATCGGTAAAAATGCTGAAATTATGGAAGGTTCTGTTATTCGTGGACCATTTGCTTTGTGCGAATCGGGTAGAGTAAAATTGGCTACAAAAGTCTATGGCGCAACTACTGTCGGACCACATTCTGTAATTGGTGGCGAAGTGAACAATTCGGTTTTATTTGGGTATTCTAATAAAGGTCATGATGGATTTTTAGGAAATGCCGTTTTAGGCGAATGGTGTAATATTGGAGCGGATAGTAACAATAGTAACCTAAAAAACAACTACGAAGAAGTGAAATTGTGGAGTTACGAAACGGAAAATTTCGCTAAAACAGGCTTGCAATTTTGCGGATTAATGATGGGAGATCACAGTAAATGTGGTATTAATACCATGTTTAATACAGGAACAGTTGTCGGTGTAAGCACGAATATTTTTGGAGCAGGATTTCCAAGAAATTTTGTACCTAGTTTCAGTTGGGGTGGCGCTTCTGGATTTACAACGTATGTAACCAAAAAAGCTTTTGATACGGCTAAAATTGTAATGGCCCGAAGAAACGTGGAATTCTCTGAAGAAGATGCTAAAATTTTAGAACACGTTTTTGAGGAAACTAAAAAATATAGAAAAGAGTAATGGAAGTGTTATTAATCAGTATAGGGCTTTTTCTCTTTTATGCTTATAAAGTATATGCTATTTCTTATTATTATGATTACAGATATGTAGGTAATGTAATCCGTTTTTTTACCATTTATGCATTCATTTCAATGATTTTTAGAGGAGTGTTTTTCAGTCTTAACTATGATGAAAATTACAGCAATGCCGCTTATATATGTGTGATGTTGCTGTTTTGTGTTATTAGTTTCTATTATTATAAGAAGTATTTGATTGATAAATTCGGTAAAGAGGAACGTTTTGCGAATTCGGAAGAAATTGATAACATTGGTAATTTAAAAGAGTAAAACGAAAGGATAAATTAAAACCGCAGATTCACAGATTGTTATATCTTGAATTTGCGGTTTTTTGTTTTCTCTGACTTGTCATTCTGAAAGAATCTCTGGGTTTTCTTTCGTTTGCAAGTCAATTTGATTCAATATATTTTTTAAAATTATCTAAAATCATTTGCCAACCAGCTTGTTGTAATTCTTCAGGATTTTCTGTTTCCGGATCAAATTTTTCTTCTATTTCTATGCCGTCTTCGGTTGATCTGAACGTGACAAATATTTTTCTTTCATCTGCTAAAACGTAACTAATTTTTGAATGTTCTTCAATTTCTGTATAGGTTCCACTAAAATCGAAGCTCATTTCACCATTTTTGTCTGCCATGGTGTAGGTAAAAGATTTTCCAACTTCTAACTCGTTTTCCGCTTTCGGGCAATGCCAATCGTCACTAGCGAAATTCCAATGTATTACGTGTTTTGGGTTGGTGAAAAAGTCCCAAACTTGGGCTACTGTTTTGTTTTGGATTAGGGTGCTAACTGTTATCATTGTTGAAATTATGATACTCCGCTGGAGTAATTAATGATTATTTTACTGTTTTTTTCAAAATGTTTTTAAATACAGATTTAAGAAATTCTAGTAATTTTTATAATTTCTTCAATCTGTGTTGTCTAGCTTATGAATAATCTCAACTAAGAACTACAACTCAACATCGAACTTCCAATTTTTTGTCGCGCCCAATCCGGTCTTTTGGCGAACCATTTTTCCATTTCAGGTTGTTCCTTATAAGGATTTAAGAGTAAAGAATGTAATTCATCTATTAGTGAATAATCTTCTTTTTCTGCTAATTCAATCGCCATTTGCGCCATATAATTGCGTAAAACATATTTCGGATTGAAAGTATTTAATTTTAGTTTTCGTTCATCATCTGAAGCAGTTTCTTCTTTTAAAATTACTAAATATTGAGCAAACCAAAAATGCCAAGTTTCTAAAATAATTCCTGTTACTTCCTCCGGTTTATAAAAAGCAATATTGATTTTCGAGATGCATTCTTCAGTGGAATCTTCTTTATTGATTCGATTTAAGTTTCTGAAAAATAACGTAAAATCCGTTTCTGTTTGTTCTAAATTGAAGAGTAGTTGCTGAATCAATTGGTCGTTTTCTTCTTTTTTAGAAGTAATTCCAAGTTTTTTTAGCATCATTTCAGAGAAATCTTCGTCGTATTTTTTAGCAAAAGTATTTAGAATGGTTTCTAAAGGTTCGGCTTCTTCAATTAATGGATAAAGTGCGTTGGCTAATTGGTATAAATTCCATAACGCAATATTTGCTTGGTTACCAAAGCGGTATCTTTTTCCTGCTGCATCTGTGGTGTTTGGTGTCCAATTTGGGTTGTAATCTTCCAACCAACCGTAAGGTCCGTAATCGATTGTTATGCCGTGAATGCTCATATTATCTGTATTCATCACACCGTGAACAAACCCCACACGTTGCCAATGTACAATCATTTCTCTTGTTTTTTCGGCTACATTTCTAAAGAATTCGATGTATTTTTCTTTTTCTTCCGATTGAATTTCAGGGTAATAATTCAAAATCGTATAATCAGCTAAAAGTTTCAAATTTTCAATATCATTTTGAGAAGAAAACAATTCGAAACTTCCAAAGCGAATGAAACTTGGGGCTACTCGACATACAATCGCACCTTTTTCCATCGCTGCATTTCCGTTGTACATGACATCTCGTAACACTTCGTCTCCCGTAGAAATTAAAGATAAAGATCGTGTAGTAGGTACGCCTAAATGAAACATCGCTTCACTGCATAAATGCTCTCGAATAGAAGAACGCAAAACCGCCAAACCATCTGCTCGGCGCGAGTAAGGTGTTGGTCCGGCACCTTTTAACTGTAAAGTGAAAGTTTGATTTTTGTGTTCCATTTCTCCTAACACAATAGCTCTTCCGTCTCCTAATTGTCCAGCCCAATTTCCGAATTGGTGTCCGGCATAATTCATAGCAAAAGGTTTTGCATTGGAAACCATTGCTGCACCAGAAACTAATTGTAAAAAGGTTTCAGATTGCACAAAATCATCTGAAAAACCAATTAAGTTTTGTACTTCTTTGGAAACGTGAATTAACTTTGGGTGACTAGGAATTCTGGGTTTTACATACGAAAAAGCAGCTTTTGGAACTTGACGTGTGTAATTTTCTTCAATGGAATCTGAAGGTAAATGGGTAGTGAATTTATGTGTAAAATGTAGTGACATCGAATCTTTTGATAACAAATTTACAGAATTAATTTAGTAAAGTAGCATTTTGTTTTTGTGATTTTTGAATCTCGTTTGTATAATCTTTACAAGTGTTAAAAAAATAAGAAATTAATCTTTGAAATTGAATTTTGAATTTGAAACTGTATATTTGTATCAAATTTTACGTTATGGTCGCAACAGAAACAAGAACTAAGTTAGAGGTTTATTTTCAACAGTTTAGAAAAGATATTATTGGCATAGATCAACGTTTCGTTTCTCCGTTTGGAGAACAGCAAATCATATATACAGATTGGACTGCTAGTGGAAGATTATATCGTCCAATTGAAGAAAAATTAATGCATACTTTTGGACCATTTGTAGCCAATACGCATACAGAAACTTCCATCACAGGAACGGCTATGACGATGGCTTATCATGAAGCACGTCATATCATAAAACATCATGTCAATGCCAACGATAATGATGTACTTATTACAGATGGAACGGGGATGACTGGAGTGGTTAATAAGCTTCAACGAATTTTAGGATTGCGAATTCCAGAAAACTTAAAAGAATACACTACCATTCCAAAAGAAATTAAACCAATTGTGTTTATTTCACACATGGAACACCATTCTAATCAAACCTCTTGGTTAGAAACCATTGCCGATGTTGTAGTGATTCCAGCCAATGATGAAGGGTTGTTTTGTTTAGAAAAATTCACTGCATTATTGGATCAATATAAAGAAAGAAGTTTTAAAATTGCATCCATCACATCTTGTTCTAACGTAACCGGAATCCGAACACCTTATCACGAAGTGGCGAAAATTATGCACCAAAATAATGGGGTTTGTTTTGTAGATTTTGCTTGTTCTGGTCCGTATGTGAATATTAACATGCATCCCGAAGATCCTGAAGCTTATTTAGATGCGATTTTCTTTTCTCCACACAAGTTTTTGGGCGGACCCGGAACTTGTGGTGTTATGGTTTTTAATAAAGAATTATATAAAAATAATGTGCCTGATTGTCCCGGTGGTGGAACGGTGAGTTGGACCAATCCATGGGGTGAACATCAATATATAGATAATATTGAAGATCGCGAAGATGGCGGAACACCTGGTTTTTTACAAGTGATAAAAGCGGCTTTATCGGTGCAATTGAAAGAGAAAATGGGGGTTCAAAATATTTTAGACCGAGAGCATGAATTGGTAGATTATGTTTTCGAACGATTAAATCCTATTTCAAATATTAATATTTTAGCGGCACAACATACTGACAGATTAGGGGTAATTTCATTTTATATCACCGATTTACATTTTAATTTAGGGGTGAAATTATTAAATGACAAATTCGGAATTCAAGTACGTGGTGGTTGTAGTTGTGCTGGAACATATGGACATTATTTATTAAATGTAAACCAAGAAACATCTAATTCTATTACTTGTAGTATCAATGAAGGTGATTTAACGAATAAGCCAGGTTGGATTCGAATGTCAATTCATCCCACAACCACCTCAGAAGAAATTCAACTAGTTTGTGATGCGATTATAGATTTAGCTGAAAACTTCATCACTTGGCAAAATGATTATGTTTATAATCCCTTAAAAAATGATTTCAACTATAAAAACGATACCAAACCAGAAGTCGAAATGGTGAAAAGTTGGTTTAATTAAAGTCTCTAGTCTCAGTCTTAGTTTTTAGTGTGTTGTTAGTTTCTGAATACTAAAAAACGAATATTTGTTTTTTAGAAAAAGACTTAGTCAATAC
>CAZULO010000062.1:0-9442 GCA_964621245.1 uncultured Flavobacterium sp. | reverse complement strand
GACTATCTTCTATGTTTCCAACGTTTATGCGTCCATAGATAATATTCAGGCGCATCATAAATTTGTTGTTCTACTAATTTTAAGAAATTATCGGTAATTTCATAGTTTGGAAAATCTTTAGCTGTGCCATCCGAAAGAATTTCAAAACTACCTTCATAATAGCCTCGTTTGATTTTCTTTGTTTTTAGGAAAATCACATTCATATCATATTTTTTAGCTAACATTTCGCCTCCTGTATGAACTGGCACTTCTACACCCATAAATTTTTGCCAATGATGTGCAGCGCTTAATTTTGGCGATTGATCACTCACTAAGCCATATAATCCAAAATTTTTACTTCTAAAATTACCTGCCATTGTAGGAATAGTTTCTTTACTATCTATAAGTTGACTTTGAAATTTCGATCTTATTTTTCGAACTAATTTATCAAAATAAGGATTCGCTAATTTTTTATATACGCCATAACCCGTAAAATTAATATGATAATTTAAAGAAACAGCCCATTCATAACTAGCATAATGTGCACAAAGTAAAGCAATACTTTTTTCTTTTTTTTCTAGTTCATGATACACTTCCATATTAGAAAAAGTATATCTTTTTTCAATTTCTTTTCTTGAAATAGATAAGGTTTTTATCATTTCTAAGAACATATCACATAAGTGAGCATAGAATTTTTTTTCAATTGATGTGCGTTCTTTTTCAGATAAATGAGGAAGTGCTAAAGCGATATTGGCTCGAACTACTCTTTTTCTATATTTAATAACGCGATAGACTAAAAAGTATACACCATCTGATAACAAATATAAAACCGGAAACGGAAGTATAGAAATGATCCAAATTATAGGATAAACAAGTAAGTATATTATAAATTGCATGAAATGATTTTTTGCAAATATAAACGATTTGTAATGGTAACCAAATTTATTGACTTGTCTTAACAATTTACTTAGGTTTGATTTTCAATATTTATAGTATCTTTATTGCTTTAATTTATATTTATTATGTATTCTATCACAACAATAATTATTGCAATTACAGCATTAGTTACTCATGCAGGTTTAACAAATGAATCTTTTTTTGATAAGTTTAAATTTAATATTTCTGCCCTTAAAGCGGGTCAACAATATAGAATGGTTACTTCTGGTTTTTTACATGCCGATTGGTTTCATTTCGCATTTAATATGATCAGTTTTTGGAGTTTTGCTAACTTTTTAAATCAGGAGTTTTCGACTATAAATTTCATCTTAATCTACTTTGGAAGTATGGCTGTTGGAAGTTTAATTACTTTCTACATTCATCAAAATGAACCTTATTATTCTGCTATTGGTGCATCTGGAGCAGTGATGGGAATTATTTATTCAGCCATTATGCTGGATCCTGAAAATTCAATTTTATTGTTTGGAGCTTTGCCTATTCCGGGTTATATTTTTGCTATTTTATATTTAGGATATTCTATTTATGGTATGAAGGGAAGATTTGACAATGTTGGACATACAGCTCATTTAGGTGGTGCTGTTGGAGGTTTATTGCTTACCTTGCTTATTAGACCGAGTTTGTTAGAACAAAGAATGCTCTTTGTAGGTGTTTTGCTAATCCCAATTGTCGTGTTAATATACTTAGTTAAGACCAAAAAAATATAATTGGCATGCTATTTGAAAAGAAAACTAAAACTAAATATTATTAAAATGAAAAAATTAATCCTAGTATTAACTCTAGTAACAACGATGCATGTTATGAGTCAAGAACCACACAAAGTAGTGCCGCAAATTTCCATTTCTGGCGAAGGAAAAATTAAAGTAACTCCAGATATGGCTGTTATTCAATTAGGAGTTCAAAACAATGGAAAAGACGCTAAAGAAGTAAAAACATTGAATGATGTGATTATAGATAAAGTAATTAAATATATTAAAAAGTTTAATATACCAGTTTCTGATTATCAAACAGCTCAGATGAGTTTGAATAAAAATTACGATTATGAAAAAAAGAAATATTCCTACCAAGCCAATCAAACCATTTCAGTTACATTAAAAGATATTTCAAAATATGATGCTTTTATGATGGATGTTATGGAAACTGGAATTAACGTAATTAATGGTGTCGAATTCAAGTCATCTAAAGTGGAAACTTACGAAACGGAAGCCAGAAAAAAAGCTATTTTAAATGCTAAGAAAAAAGCAGATGATTATGTTTCAGTATTGCCAGGACAAAAAGTAGGGAAAGCAATTTTAATTTCTGATAATTCCTATACCAATTATCCACAGCCTGTTTTTATGGCTAAAGGGATGATGATGGAATCAGATGCAGCTCCAAGAGAAACATTAGCCATCGGAGAAATTGAAATCGTTTGTACAGTGAATGTTAGTTTTGGTTTGGAATAATGAATTCTTCAATTTCAATCCCTAAACCTTGCCATGAAGATTGGAACAAAATGGATCCAAATAATGAAGGTAAGTTTTGTAATTCGTGCCATAAAACAGTGGTTGATTTTACTAAAATGAGAAAAGAAGAAATTCAAACTTATTTCAAACAAAAGGCTGGAGAAAATACATGTGGGCGTTTTTATGCATCGCAATTAGAAGAAAATAAAAAAACAAAGCCGTCTGTTTTTAAAAGAGTGATTTATTTTACTAGAATAGCTTTAGGTTTGTTTTTGCCTTTATCGGGCTGTAAAAAGCAAGTAATTGGTGAACCTGCGGTTGTTGAAGATAAAAAAGAAGCAATAGAAATAACAGGCGATACGGTTTATAAGGGTAACGACCAAGTAACACCGCCAAAACCAATTCTTAAAAAAGCGGATAAAGGAAATGAGAAGATCCTGCTAGGTGTTCCTTTAATACATCCAGACTCGTTAAAAAAATAGTTCGAAATTAAAATAATAGTAAAATAAAAAGCACTTCAACTGAAGTGCTTTTTTTGTAGGATTGAAATTTTGAACTTTCAGGAGTATCTGAGAAGTTTTGTAAAATAAAAAACCACTTCAATTGAAGTGGTTTTTTTTGTGGGGAGAGCAGGATTCGAACCTGCGAAGTTTTCACAGCAGATTTACAGTCTGCCCTCGTTGGCCGCTTGAGTATCTCCCCATGGCCATAATTCGATTGCAAATATATAATTGTTTTTTAGAGTTGCAAACTAATTTTAGAAGAAATTTTAAAATATTTTATAACGTTCTGAAAATGAAAGCTACAGTTAGTAAAATATTTTTATTAAAACGATTAGAAATATATTTTTTCAATTAATTTTAATATTAAAACTAAAAAAAATCCTATTTAGTAACGACTAAATAGGATTTTGATTTTCTTAAATTAAGTATTACTGGGCTAAAAGTTCTTTTATTTTAGCTTTTAATTCGTCGCCTCTAAGGTCTTTTGCTACAATATTTCCTTTGGCATCTAAAATAAATGTAGCTGGAATTCCTTCTACTTCATAAGTTGCCGCAATAGGGTCTTTCCAACCTTGTAAGTTAGAAACTTGTGTCCAAGTTAACTTGTCTTTAGCAATAGCATTTTTCCATTTGGTTGCATCTTCATCTAAAGAAACACCAATAATGTTTAATCCTTTACTGTGGAATTCTTTATAAATGGCCACAACATTTGGATTTTCAGCTCTACAAGGTCCACACCAAGAAGCCCAGAAATCAATAATAGTAACTTTTCCTAAACTTTCCTTTAAAGAAACGGTTTTACCTTCTGGTGTTTTTGCAGAAAATTCAGCAGCTTTTACCGATTTATTTACTTTTTTTTTTCTGTCTTTCCTTTTTCCAAAGGTAGTTGTGTGTCTAAATATTTTTTTACACTTTTTCCACTTGTGGTTTCTTTAAGCTCAGTATCTAAATCGTCGTAAAATTCTTTTACTTTTGACGCTTCGATTTTATTGTTGTAAAATAAATTCTCAATTAATAAAAGAGATACAAATGAATTTTTGTTTTTTGATACAAAATCTTTTGATCTTTTATCCATTTCTACTTGGAACTTTTGAAATTGAGCCATAATTGTTTGAGCTTTTGCTTTTTCTTCTTCCGTTTCTGGATTTTTTTGCATGAAAGCTCCATTTTCTTCATAAATGGCTTTTACTTTTTTCTGAATGTCTAAATTAGCATTGTTATACGATTGGTATAAATCGTTGTTTTTTGTACCACTAATTTTATTTTTATCTGGATTTTTAGAATCAAAAACGATAGAAACAGTTCCGTCTTCTAAAATAAAACCTACATTTCCATTAGGAACTTTGTCAAAAGCAAGATAAGCAATTTCAGGTCTCTCACTTTTTCCTTCAAATTCAAATTTTCCATCAGTTACTTTAACCGTATCTTTAGGCTTAGGTGTTCCGGTAGAATCTGAAGTTACTAAAAATACATTGGTTCCGTTTGCTACTCCCGCAGCTGTTCCTTCTACTTTAAACTTATTGCAAGAAATTAATATTAATGCAGAAAATAATACTACTAATTGTTTCATTTTAATGTTTTGTAAATTGTTATTCTGAAAAATCTATATTTTTCACTTTAATTGAATGCAAATGTAGTATTTTTTTAAGAGGAATGAAATCTAATATGTAGCAAAATCCTCAACTTTAATAAAAATTTAGCTAAAGTTGAAGATTTGTAAAAGAAAAAGCAACTTATAAAATTAAGGGTTTAATCTCACCTGTTGTTGTAATCAGGTAATATCGGTTATTTCTAATAATCGTGTTTTTTGGTAGTTGGTCTTCACGTAATTTAATTCGAATCGTTAAATCATAAAATATTTGAATGGTTGGTTCTGTAATATCTGCATTAACCACAAAAGTGTGTGATTTCGCTAAAGCAGCATCATAAAATTGGGTGGTGTTTTTTCTAATATTGTTGACTTGACTATCAGGCGAAAAGTTAGTTGCTGCCTGACTGTATGCGGTGTAAGCTTTATAACTTTCCATTGGATATAATGTGGTGTATCCTTCGACTAATGTTTTTTCTTTTTTGAATAAATCTGTATTCATAATTGCTGAATAGTTAGTCAACATTTGCTTATATTCCTCTGAAGCTTTTACTTGTAAAACATCACGTATTAGATCTAAATTACTGGTTACATAATCTACTTTTGCCAAATCATAGATTTCTTGCTTGGCACAAAAATTCATAATTTTATTTAAATCGTTGGTGTTTTTAAATTTGATGATTAAATTTTTCTTCAATTCAAAGCCACTTGGTTTTTCATTATACGTTTTCGGATTGAATATTTTTTTAGATACTTCATAATCATACATAGGTACGAACGAAATCATATCTGAAATGACTTCAATTTCAGCATTAAAAGCTTTCAGTTGATTTTGTACGGCATCTATTCGTTCATCCATTAAATTAGTTACTTCTTCTGCTGTTTTTCCTACTTGTAACACACTAAAAACGGCTTTTTGACAGCTTGCTTTTTCATTGTAAATTCCTTTAATCGTAATCACCATTTCGCTATCATTACTATACGAAGTTTGAATAGTTTGTACCTCCTGATTTTGGTATTGATTTACGTTTTGATAATTGTAATTGCCACTTGCTTGTTTTTTAGATAAATCTTCCTGATTTACATTTCCCGAATGTTGTGCGAATAGAGAAGCACTTCCTACTAATAATGTAGTTACTAAAAGCGTGTTTAAATTTTTCATATTATTTCGTTTTTAAAGTTTAACAAGGCAAACTTATAACAACACTGAAATTTGTGTTTGGTAAAACAGCTGTATACGGATTGTAAAGTATTTTCAGTACATTTACAGTCGTTTTACAGTCGTGTTAAGAACAAGAACACTACTTTTGAAAAGCAATTTATGACCGATTTAGAAATTTTTTATCAACTTAAAAAAAGCGTTTTGGAGCAATACCAAATTAGCTATCCGTACTTTAACGGAAGTTGGAAAAGTTTCAGTTCGCAGGATATTTTAAATTTAATTGATGATATTCAGTTATACACAAAACAATCGGTTAGTGAAAAGTGGATTTATACGCATTTGAAACCCGAAACCAACGAAAAATTGCCTCGAAAAGATATGTTAGATATTTTGAGTATATATGTGGGCAAATCGAGTTGGGATGAGTTTAGGTTTAATGGTAATGACAATATTAATATCAATGGCAATATCAATGACAATGGCAGTATAAATGGCAATTTCAATAAAAATAGCGATGTTAAAAGGAATTCAAATTATAAATTTGGGATTTTAGGATTGATTTTTGTACTTGGACTTATCGGATTTTTAATTTGGAAGTTCACTTCACATGAAGAACAAAAAATTGAATTTCAAAATAGTTTTACGAAAGATTCCATTTCTAAAGAAGAGGTTAAAGCTTTTGTGGTAGAAGATGCTATAGAAAAACCAATCGATCTGAAATCTTCGAATTTAAATCTAGAAAACGGAACGAAAGTCGTAATTAAAAGTCCGTTTTATAAACAAAAGGAAATTACGATTTCACCAAATGAACCGCTTTCTCGAATAGAATTAAACCCCAACGATTACGCCATGATGTTAAAAGCCTTCATGAAAAGCGACATTAAAGATTGGCAAACACGAAAAGAACAAGTAAACATGATATTATCGGATAATTTAGAAGTAATGATCATGTTGCAAAACAATTTAGGTGCAGAATATTTCAATAAAACCGAATTTGCACAAAAAGTTATACTTCCATCAGCATCGTTGAAAAAATTAAAAATTGTGGAAATCCAACAAGAAAAAGATAATAAAATATCGTTTATACGATTAACAGAAGAATAATACGGATTTTAATTCAGCAAAAAATGAAACATTTAATTTACATATTTATCCTTTTTCCAATGTTTGTATTGGGACAAAGTTCGGGTAACACCGATACTCAAAAAGAAAGTGTTTTTGTTTCAAATAAAAAAAAGCAATTGGATAAAACCGCAGGATTTATCTGGAATAATTTTAGCAAACCTGTTATTAATGCTTATCAAAACAGAGCTGTAGATAAAATAAATGAATTTTACACTTATTTGATTTTATTGCAAACTGCCGAAAATTCTGATTTGCAAAATCAATTGCAACAAAACATAAAAGGATTGTTATTTGGGAATGATTTAAGTTTCCAAAATCTATTAGATGTTCAGCATAAAAAATATTCAATTGATGAATTTCTTACTCAAATTATAACAAAAAAAGTAATTGTTTCGATGCCAATTATTGATAAGAATGCTTATATAAATCATAACGATTTTGAATTTTCATATAGCCTTTCAGTTGAAGTGAATCAAGAAGTGAAACAATTAAATTTAGCTCAAAAAGTATATTTGTTTCCAATGGAAAAATCTTTCGGGAATACTAAAAAAACGGTTTGGGAATTAAAATTAGGTGCGTTTTAATGGCTTATAATCGTAACAATTTTCACAAACATACCTTTTGCCTGTTTCAACAAGTGGATCGTTCTATTTTATCTGATTTAAAACTCGGGTATAAAAGTAATTCGGGAAGTGAATATTATTTCACAGAAGTTGGCGTATATCGAAAATCAAACCATTGGGGAAGAGCGGCCAATTGCCGTTGGCGTTTACTTGTAAATTCAGACTATAAAAACCAAACAGAAATTGTAGGATTTGCACGTTGGACGGATTTTTATTCGAATAATGAAACGGAGAAATTGTTTTATATCGAAAGGAATGAAGAAAAAAACGAAGTCCATTTCCATCATAAAAACAATCCGAATTATAACAATCAAATGCTAAGAAACGCTTCTGAAACAGCAAAACGAATAAAAGAAATTAAAGAAGTTTTACAAAATAACTCTTGGGCGAAATATATTGAATATGATGATTTTGATGAAATTAAACGTAAAATGCTACTGGAATTGATTAATACCAATGAAAGTTTCGTAAATTTGCGTAAAATTTTACAACATGGGAAGAAATAACGCCATAAATCAAGACAAGCATAAAAAGCAATTAGACAATCATTTGAAGAAAATTCAGAAGACCAAACAAACTTCTGCAGCTAAAAAAGCTTCTATTTTAGAACAATACAAGCAATCGCTTAAAAATCAGTAATGTTCACACAACAAATCTTAAATTTAAAGCCTAAAGTGCAAACTGTAATTGATTTGATTGCTCAAAAAGATTGGGTAAATGCCAACATTTATTTGCATGAAGTTACGGATGAAGTGGAAAATTTAATCGATTCGGTTCAATTGGATGCACACTTACTTGAATTGAGTAAATACCAAGTGCTTTTGAAGCATATCGCAAATAAAATACAAAATGATACCAACTAATCCGTGTTCTTGTGGCAGTGAATCCTATTTAGGAACTTGCTGTTTGCCGTACATTCAAGGAAAAAAAAGAGCACCTTCCGCCGAAAAATTAATGCGTTCTAGATTCACCGCCTACACGTTACATGAGGTGGATTATTTGTATCAAACTACGCATGTTTCTCAACGTAGGTATACACATAAATCAGATATTTTAGCTTGGTCTAATTTAAATACTTGGCAAAAATTAGAAATTCTAAATTTTTCTGAAAATACGGTGGAATTTAAAGCGTATTATTTAGATGAAAACAAAATGCCCCAAGTACATCACGAAAAATCTACCTTTATCTTTTTTCAAGAGGAATGGTTTTATGTAGATGGAAAATTTTTCTAGAATTTAACTAAAAATTAGTATTCGTTATGGTGTAAAATTTGAGAAACCTTGTACTTTTAAGGTATGAAAAAAGGATTCTATTTTAAACCCTACGAAAAACCATTTAAAACACCTTTCGAGGTGCTTTTTGGTATCTTTAAAGAGCTCATCGTACATACTTCAGGCGATTTTGATGAAGCCATTGATTGGTTACGTGAATTAGATAACGAATACAAATTAACCACTCCAGCCTACACTATTGAAGATTTTATCGAAGATTTAAAGAAAAAAGGTTTCATTCGCGAAGAAATTACTGCCGATGGAACTGGTGAAACAACCATTACTTCAAAAACAGAGCGTTTAATCCGACAAGCCGCTTTAGATCAGATATTTGGAAATTTGAATAAATCGGGTAGTGGGAATCATAAAACCAAGCAAGTTGGCGGTGGAGACGAACTTACAGGTGAATTGAGAAGTTATCATTTTGGTGACGCTTTAGATAAAATTTCATTAACTGAAAGTTTAAAAAATGCTCAAATTAATAACGGAATCGGAGATTTTCAACTCACTGAAAATGATTTAGTTATTGAAGATACGCATTATAAATCCCAAATGAGTACGGTTTTAATGATTGATATTTCTCATAGTATGATTTTGTATGGCGAAGATCGCATCACACCTGCCAAAAAAGTCGCTATGGCTTTAGCCGAATTAATCACTACACGTTATCCCAAAGATACCATCGATATTTTAGTTTTTGGTAACGATGCTTGGCCGATTTCTATAAAAGAATTACCGTTTTTAAAAGTCGGACCATATCATACAAACACGGTTGCTGGTTTGCAATTAGC
>CAZULO010000061.1:0-15172 GCA_964621245.1 uncultured Flavobacterium sp. | reverse complement strand
AAACCGAATGATCTTTAACTAGTATAAATTGGTTTTCTTCTAAAAAATTCATTTTTAAATTTGGTCTTTATTTATAGGCTTTAACGGAGTTGTTTCACGTGGAACTATTTTTCAGTATTCAGTCTCAGTATTCAGTCTCAGTGTTCAGTCTCAGTTTACAGTCTCAGTTTACAGTCTCAGTGTTCAGTCTCAGTGTTCAGTCTCCATTTGTAGTATCAGTGTTAAGACGTAGTTGAAAAACTGTAAACTGCGACTGTAAACTGTATTATCTTCCCATATGAATTAACAATACAGAAATATCACTTGGAGAAACTCCACTAATTCTTGAAGCTTGTGCAATTGTAGTTGGACGAATTTTAGAAAGCTTCTGACGTGCTTCGATAGATAAGGCTTTTATTTTATCAAAATCATAATTATCTGGTATACGAACATCTTCTAAACGATTCACTTTATCTGCATGCACTTTTTCTTTTTCGATATAGCCGGAATATTTCACTTGTATTTCGGCTTGTTCAATAACTTCTTGATCTAAATCATGTTCAGTAATATAATCAGTAACTGATTCGAATTTTAAAATATCTTGTAAATCAATTTGTGGACGAGAAAATACTTTAAACATTTTATCACCTTGTGTCATCGGACTAGAACCTTTCGCTTCTAAGATTGGATTAGCAACAGCAGCTTTAACACTCGTTTCTTTAAAGAATGTGACAAACTTTTCAGAAGCATCTAATTTATATTCCATTCGTTTCAAACGTTCCGGTTTAGCTAAGCCTATT
This sequence comes from uncultured Flavobacterium sp., assembly GCA_964621245.1. Lineage (GTDB taxonomy): Bacteria > Bacteroidota > Bacteroidia > Flavobacteriales > Flavobacteriaceae > Flavobacterium. The sequence continues at coordinate 14,393 of CAZULO010000061.1, read as the reverse complement.
TCAAAACCTTTTGGCGTTAAACGTAAATCCGCATTATCTTGACGAAGTAAGGTTCTGTACTCTGCACGAGATGTAAACATACGATAAGGTTCTTCTGTTCCTTTCGTAATTAAATCATCAATCAACACTCCAATATATGCTTCGTCACGTTTTAAAATTAAAGGTTCTTTTTCTTGTACTTTTAAAGCTGCATTAATTCCAGCCATTAAACCTTGAGATGCTGCTTCTTCATAACCTGTAGTTCCATTAATTTGTCCGGCGAAATATAAACCATTAATTAATTTCGTTTCCAAGGTATGCTTCAATTGCGTAGGAGGGAAGTAATCATATTCAATCGCATAACCAGGACGGAAAAATTTAACTTTTTCAAAACCTTCTACAGAACGTAATGCTTTAAATTGTACATCTTCTGGAAGTGAAGTAGAAAAACCATTTACATATACTTCACAAGTATGCCATCCTTCAGGTTCAACAAAAAGTTGATGACGATCTTTATCCGCAAAACGATTAATTTTATCTTCTATAGACGGACAATATCTTGGACCGATAGATTTTATTCTACCATTAAACATCGGACTTCTATCAAAACCTTCACGTAATAAATCATGAACCGTTTCTGAAGTATAGGTCATATAACAAGAACGTTGTTCTGTTAAGGGTTTAGTAACATCAGAATAAGAAAATTTTGAAGGATTCAAATCACCTGGCTGTTCCATCATTTTAGAATAATCTAAAGTACGACCGTCTACACGTGGAGGAGTTCCAGTTTTCATTCTGCCAGCTTCAAAACCTAATTGTAATAAATCTTCAGTAATACCAAAGGAAGCACTTTCACCAGCACGTCCTCCACCAAATTGTTTATCTCCAATATGGATTAAACCATTCAAAAAGGTTCCATTCGTTAATACCACTGTTTTGGCTTTTATCTCTAAACCAAGAGAAGTTTTAATACCAATAATTTGATTTCCGTCAGTAAGAATACCAGAAACCATTTCTTGATAAAAATCTAAATTTGGAGTACCTTCTAACATCATTCTCCATTCTTCAGCAAAACGCATTCTATCAGATTGGCATCTTGGCGACCACATCGCTGGACCTTTAGAAAGATTCAACATCTTAAACTGGATAGCAGTAAGATCAGAAACAATTCCAGAATATCCACCTAAAGCATCAATCTCACGAACAATTTGACCTTTTGCAATACCACCCATAGCGGGATTACAAGACATCTGTGCAATGTTCTGAAGATTCATAGTTACCAATAAAGTAGAGCAGCCCATATTTGCAGATGCAGCAGCTGCTTCACAACCTGCATGACCAGCGCCGACTACAATAACATCATATTTTTCTTGAAACATAATATATGTTCCACGTGAAACACGTGGAGAGATTTAAAAGCTTTTTGTTCCACGTGGAACAAAAAACTTGAGTTAGTATTTTAAAATTCCACGTGGAACAACTTTATTTTTTCGTTTTCTTTCGAACGCATAAGTTGCGCATCTGACTCAGATTTATCCTTATACCCGCAGTAATGTAAAACACCATGTGCTAAAACACGTTTTAATTCTTCGTCAAAACTAACGTTATAATCTGTAGCGTTATCCATAACACGTTCAATAGATATAAAAATATCACCACTAATTAAATCACCTTCGGTATAATCAAAACTAATAATATCTGTAAGTGTATCATGATTCAGATACTGCATATTGATAGTATGTAAATAAGCATCATCGCAGAAAACATAAGCAATTTCTCCAAGTGATTTATTTTCTGAACTGATTATATCCTCAATCCAAGAAACATATCGCTCTTCTTGGTCTAATGTGAAATCGGACTCGTAATTAAAACTTATCATTGTTGTTTAAAATAGGTTTGTACTTTGGTGTTGTAATTGGGGTGCAAAGGTAGGCTTTGTCTGTTTAATATTTCAACACTTTTTAAATAATTTAATAGGGCAGGAGGTAAGGGTTTATTGCCTCCAATAAAATCTTTCTTATTTGAATTGGCTTCCCGTTTTGTGTCTTGACCTTGTTGCTTGACGGCAGATTCTAATTTCAAAAGCTCATGGTTAATTTGTAAAGCACGTGTAACATTTTCAGGTGTAAGACCTTTATTAATTAATTGCTTTTCTAACTCTTTCATTTGTTTTAATGCTTGTTGACCAGAACCAGAAAGACCTTGTTTGTTAAGTTCATTTTGTAGAGATTCACGAAGTTCTTGCTGCGCTTTCATAATCTCTAAAAGTTCTTGAGCGTTTCCTTCGCCATCAGATCCTTGAGAACCACCTTTTCCAACTTCAGAAGGTTTACCGTTTTGACCGGGTTTAGAACCAATACCTTCACCAGGTTTTTGACCTTTACCAGGTTTTGGTTGACCATTCTTAATTTTATCGGCGATGCCTTTTTGATCTGAAATAATATCAGATAGTTGTTTACCTTTACCTTGACCAGGTTTAGGTTTACCAGAACCGCTAGACGATGACATATTCATACTGCTTTGCACATTACTTAAATAATCAGCAAGTTTATTAGCAGAAGAAAGGGTAAATTGTTGATGAGAAATACCTTTAGGCCGATTAATAGATACTAAAGTTTCAATGGATTTATCTAAATTATAATGAATCTCTTCCACTTCTTTTAAAACTAAATCGGATAATTTAGGTTGACGAAGAGATAAGGAAAACAGACTGTCATCGATATGTTTAAATTGTGATTTCAAATCTTGTTGGTTTTTCAAAAGTAAACTCACATTAGATTTAGGATTAGCTACAGATTTAAATTGTTTCATTAATTTTTCTTGGTCAAAAGAAAAAGATAAAAGATTATCTAAAATTTGACGCAATACTTTAGCATCCTCAGCGGTATCAGACATTTCTCCAGAAGACATAGATTCAGATATTTTTTGGCTCATTTCTTTTAATTTTTGAGCCGCTGATTTTTGATTCTGTTTGGCTGATTTACTATCTTTTTTTTCTAAATTGTCTTCCGCTTTTTGTTGTTCTTGGTCTACTTCCTTTTGATCACCTTTATCGTTTGGAATATCAAGAGGAGATTTTAAATCTTTATTATCTTTTTCTAAAGCATCTAATTCTTTTTTAAGATCCTCGAATTCTTTTGAGATTTTTTCTTGGTCTTCTTTACTTTGATTTTGTTTATCAGAAACGTTATCTTGTTTTTCTGAAAGTTTATTTAATTTATCTACTAGTTGTTCAGCTTTTTGTTCTACATAATAACGTTTAGTTAATTCAACCAATTGTTCTAAGGATTTTTGTTGCGTTTTAGCTTGTTGTTTTAATTTATCTGCTTTATCAAATAATTCATCTTTTTCTAATTTCTTAGTCAACTCTTCTAATTCTTTTAAAAGTTTTTCGTTTTTAATCGCTTCTTTTTGGTTCTTTTCTAAACGATTTAGAAGTTCCTCTTTCTTTTCATCTTTTTGTTCAGGATGAAATTGCTCCAGATTTTCCTTCATCTTTTCTGTAAATTCTTGCATCATATCATCTTGTTTTTTTTGTCGATTGATAAAATCTTGAATTTTCTTTTGATCTTTATAATCTAAATTTGCCTTCTGATTATCTAGCTTTTTAAGTTTGTCTAAATCTTCAAATTGTTTCTCTTGATTGTCTAATGCTTTTTGTAAACTGTTAATATTAGATTGTTGTTCTTGTAAAGATTGTTGTTCTTTTTGAGCAGTTGTTAACTCTGAATGGGAGAAGATTGTAGATTTAGAGGATTTAAAACCATTGACAACATCATTGTCAAAAACTTCAAAATAATACTCATAAGCAATACCTTCTTGTAAAGGGATTCCATCAGGAAAGGAATACACAAACTGATCCACCATTTTATTCTTAAGTATTAAACCTTTTCTAAATAAAATATTTGGCTTCGTTTTATCATAAAAAACAACTTGAAATTTAGACAAACCATAATCGTCAGAAAGTTGTCCAATAATTACTTTTTGTTTTAACTTTAAACTATCTGGAGTTTCTGTTGCAGATATACTTGGAAATTGATCTTTTAAAATCGTTAGTTTATATTGTAACTTTTCATAATTTCTCACTTGCTTATTTGAAATAGAAATTTGATAATCCGTATTAGTTAGAATTCTATTAGTTAAAGAAAACTGATTATTGTTTTTAGAAAAGAGAACAGAAAAGGTTTCTTTTTGAAATTTCACTTCAGTAGTAGCTAACGTATTTAATTTCCATGTAACTAGTGTTCCTTCTGGAATTACAGCATTACCAGTTCCTTGTATAACTTCTGGTTTTTTACCAAGATAACTAGGAAAGTTTAATTGCATAGAAAAGGAAGAGATTGTAGGAACAGTAACAACATTCAAAACATAATCAGCGGAAGTAATTTCATTAGCTTTAAAATGAAAAACAATATCTTTTTGAACGTTATCAAACTGATAAGAAAAATTACCAGGAGAGACATTTTCCAAAAAATATTCTTCATTATTGATAATAATAGAAACATTCTCAGGGATAACAGTACCAATAGTTTTAACTTTTAATGTAAACGATTTGTTTTGTTCTACATTTAAATTATTAGTGATAAGTACAAATTTAAATGCAGCAGGTTTTTCAAAATTTTTATCGTATTGAACTACACGTGCGAAACTGTTTGAAATCAGATCAGAATTTCCAGAAATATAAAAGAATAAAATAAACAAAAACGGAATTAAAGCAAAAGGAATATACTTTTTATTAGCAGAAAAATTAATCGCATTACTAAAGGGAATAGGTTGTAAACTATTTGCTTTTTGTTCGATAGATGCTAAAACTAATTCTGAAGGTTTTTCATGAATAGATAATTGTAAGAAATTAATTAATTTATCTTTAACCTCTTCAAAATGAATTCCGATAATTTTTGAAGCTTCTGTATAATCTAAACCTTTCTGAATTTTAAATAATTTTGAAATTGGAAGTAAAATAAATTTAAATAAAAGGAAAAATTCAACAGCTATAAACAACCAAAATAGAAAAGTCCGACCTTGAGTAGAAAACCAAAGAAAATATTCGATTAAAAAAGTAAAAATAAAATACAATAAGCCAATAGCAATAAAAAGAATTACTCCTTTAATCAACTCATTGGTGTAAAACTTCTTGATAAAACCTTCCAGTTTATCGTAAATTAGTGCTTTCTTCTCCAAAATTGTTAATCAGTTGTTTATAACTGATAAAAATACAAAAATTTTAAGCAATTAGTCAAGAGTAAAAAGTTAATAGTTGTATAAAATGTTAATAATGTGATGAAACAGAAAAAAAACTTCCAACTTCTAACTCCTAACTTCCAACTTCCTTTTATCTTTGCCAAAAAAATTACAACAATGTCAAAACCAGTTAGAGTACGATTTGCTCCTAGTCCGACAGGACCATTACATATTGGTGGTGTAAGAACCGCGCTTTTTAATTATTTATTTGCTAAAAAACATGGTGGAACTTTCTATATTAGAATAGAAGATACCGACCAAACTCGTTTTGTAGCAGAAGCTGAAGACTATATTTTTGAAGCTTTAGAATGGTTAGGAATTGCACCTGATGAAACCATTGGAAAAAATGAAAAATTTGGACCATACCGTCAATCCGATAGGAAAAAAATGTACAAACAATATGCAGATCAATTGATCGATGCAGGTTCGGCATATTATGCGTTTGATTCTTCTGAAAAATTAGATGAGTTGAGAAAGCGGGCAGAAACAGAGGGAAAAACATTTATTTATAATCATACGGTTAGAGAAACTTTAGATACTTCTTTAAATGTTTCACGTGAAATTGTAGAAGATAGAATTGCGAATGGAGAACATTATGTGATTCGTTTTAAAACTCCAGTTAATGAAACGTTACATTTACAAGATATCATTCGTGGTGAAGTAAATTTTGAAACGAATTTATTAGACGATAAAGTTTTGTTTAAGTCGGACGGAATGCCAACATATCATTTAGCGAATATTGTAGATGATCATTTGATGGAAACTTCGCACGTAATTAGAGGTGAAGAATGGTTACCATCGATGCCATTACACGTTATGTTATACCGAGCATTTGGTTGGGAAGCGCCAGAATTTGCACATTTACCTTTAATTTTAAAACCTGTTGGTAATGGAAAATTAAGTAAGCGTGATGGAGATAAATTAGGATTTCCAGTGTTTCCTTTAGAATGGAAAACAGCGGAAGGAACTTCGAAAGGTTATAAAGAAGCTGGATTTTTCCCTGAAGCGGTAATTAACTTTTTAGCTTTATTAGGTTGGAATGACGGAACCGAACAAGAAATATTTTCATTAGCAGAGTTAGTAGAAAAGTTCGATTTAAAACGTATTCATAAATCGGGTGCGAAGTTTGATCCGGAGAAAAACAAATGGTTCAATCATCAGTATTTACAAAAACAAACGGATGCTAGTTTAGCAAAAGCATTTCAAGTTATATTAGAAGAAAAAGGTATATCAACATCTTTAGATATAAATAGAGTAGTAGCTTTAATAAAAGAACGAGCAAATTTTGTAAATGATTTTTGGGAGTTATCAGATTACTTTTTTGTAGCTCCAACATCATATGATGAAAAAGCTACTAAAAACTGGAAAGAAGAAACACCAGTTTTAATGAAACAAGTAATTGAAGTTTTAAATACTATAGAAGATTTTACTTCACTAAAAATAGAAACCATTTTAAAAGAATGGATGTCCACAAATGAAATAGGAATGGGTAAAGTTATGCAACCATTACGATTGAGCTTAGTAGGCGCTTTAAAAGGTCCTCATTTGTTTGATATTATAGAAATGATAGGCAAAGCAGAGACGGTAAACAGAATAGAAAAAGCAATAGCTAGTTTATAAAAAAAAGCCCTGAAGTATTTCAGGGCTTTTTTTATTATATATATTTTATAAATAAATAGTCAAGTGAGCACTAGCCATTCCGATATTTCCTTTGAATTTTTCCCCAATAACTGGAACTTTATCATTATTATTTAAATTATTTAAAAAGTTATTCACTCCATATTGGTAACCTAAACGTAATCTAAAGTTTTTAACTCCAAAATTAATTCCTGCATAAATATTGGCATTAATTTTAGAAACATCTGTTATATCTTTGGCAGTAAGTAAAGGTTGATCAACTAATAAATTAGTTTCTTCATCTTTAGCGATTGTCAATTTATCATTAATTTGAAGAACAGGACCAAATTCTAAATTCAAATGATTTTCACTGATAACATAACTTGGCATAATATAAATCTGTACAGCAGATAATTTATAATTAGTATCGACAGTAGAAAACAATTTTCTAGTTTGAACTGAAAAATTACTATCAGTAAAAAACATACCGAAACTCATTTGCCAATCGTTATAAAAATTTCCACGAACATGAAAACCACCGGTCCAACCTTGTTGTGGTGTCACACCAAAATTATCCGTAAAAATGTTCATCTGTGTAAGACCACCACTAATTCCGATACGATTACTGTCTTTATTACCTCTTTGTGCAAAAGTTAAAGTAGTAAAAAAGAAAATTAAAGTAGTTAAAAAATATTTCATAGTTAAAGTTTTAAGCACAAAAGTAATATAAATAAATCAAACCTGTAACTTTTACCAAAATACAGCGTATAAGTACTATAACTAAAAAATTAACGCTATGTCACCATTATTAATCGTAATCCTAGTATTTGGATTATTCATTTTTTTAAGTTCCTTTTTTACCGTGAAACAACAAACGGCTGTTGTAATCGAACGATTTGGAAAGTTTACAAGTATTAGAAGTTCAGGTTTACAACTCAAAATTCCTGTTATTGACAGAATTGCGGGTCGGGTAAACTTAAGAATTCAACAATTAGATGTAATTATTGAAACAAAAACCAAAGACAACGTATTTATTAAAATGAAAGTTTCAGTTCAGTTTAATGTCATTCAAACTAAAGTGTACGAAGCATTTTATAAATTAGAGTATCCACATGATCAAATTACAGCTTATGTATTTGATGTAGTTCGTGCTGAAGTGCCTAAATTAATTTTAGATGATGTATTTTTAAGAAAAGACGATATTGCCATTGCAGTAAAAAGAGAATTAAACGAATCAATGACAACTTATGGTTATGATATTATCAATACTTTAGTCACAGATATTGATCCAGATATTCAAGTAAAAAATGCGATGAATCGAATTAATGCAGCGGATCGTGAAAAAACAGCTGCTGAATTTGAATCAGAAGCACAACGTATTAGAATTGTAGCTAAAGCAAAAGCTGAAGCAGAAAGTAAGAAATTACAAGGTCAAGGTATAGCAGATCAGAGACGAGAAATTGCTCGCGGTTTAGTAGAAAGTGTAGAAGTTTTAAACAATGTCGGAATAAATTCTCAAGAAGCTTCAGCTTTAATTGTTGTTACGCAACATTATGATACATTGCAAGCCATTGGGGCAGATACCAATAGTAATTTAATTTTATTACCTAACTCGCCACAAGCTGGAAGTGATATGTTAAATAATATGGTTGCGAGTTTTACAGCAAGTAATCAAATTGGAGAAACCATGAAAAACCAACCAAAACGTGCAAAAAAGTCGGACAATCATACATCAACTGATTATAATCCATCAGATACTACAAATCCAAGTGAATAAATACTTGACATTTATACAAGAAAAAAGAGGCTTAACGGCCTCTTTTTCTATTTATATACCAATTAAAAGCGTAAGGTATAAGTAACTTTAGTATAGTTCCATAAGTTCCAGAAAATACTTTTTGATATGCGTTACCAAGAAAAGAAACTGACTTAGAAGGTAAAATACTTTCTTTAGTTTTGTCAATACTTAACAACATTTTCTGATAATAAAGTTCTTTTTCTATTTTAAGAATCTCTAAATCTCGTTCAATCTCAGCGTATGAGGAATATTTTTTTGGTTCCATGACTTAATCGTTAAAAAATATTTCTGAGAATTTTTCTAAAATCGTGCCTTCTACAATTTTATCTTTTACTAAAAATAATAACAAAGCTAAAACCAAATAGATACCAGCTACACATAAAAAACCTAAAGGATAACTTTCTAAAAAGTTACCCAAAGCAAAAGCACCAGCCACTGAAACAAAAAGTAATACAACGGAAAGGCAAATACCAATAAGTAAAAACTTAACCAATAAGGTAGTAGATTTCATAGCTACTTTAAAACCCCAAAGTTTATAGTAAGCTAAATTACTTTCTATATAAGCTTTAGCATTTTCCTGAATGGCATCTGTATTTTCCTTTAACTCTTCAAAAGCCATTATTTTTGAAGTTTAGCATTTTGGCGTTTTAATTCAGCTAATTTTTCTTCAAGAAAGGAAATAGCTTCTTCCGCTTTATAACTTGAATTCGAAAGTAAATTTTCTACAGAATTTTTTAAATCATCTTTAGAGCCGGAAAGTTTTGCACGAATGTCTTCTTCGTAATCTGCTAATTTGTTATTCAAATCAATTTTCCAATCGTCTAAATTATTTTTTAATTTGGCTCTAGTTTTAGATCCTTTATCTGGAGCGAATAAAATTCCAACTCCAACTCCAATTGCTGCACCAAGTAAAAGTGCCAATGCATTACTTCCGTTATTGTTTGCCATAATAAATTTTATTAATAATTATAAAGTTACAAAATTCCATTAGAAGGAATGTTAAATAGTAGTTAAACATCAAAACCAAAATTTTAGAGCTATTTTGAAACAAAACTTAAAATAAAGCGATTTAAAGATATTTATTAATCAGATATGTAAAAACAGTTTAACCGAAATTAATTTTCTATTAAAATCAATTTATGAAGGTCAGTTTTTTAAGTTTTTAATTATAATGTTTAATTTTTTAATAGTTTTTATAAATAATAGTTAATAAATATAATATTAAAAATTTAAATAGTTTATATTAATAATGATTTTAGAAAAAATTTAGAATAAAAAAAACCTACAAGAAAAAATCTTGTAGGTTTAAATATAAAGATGCTGAAATGAGTTCAGCATGACAAACGTATTTTTTACTGTTCTGAAACTTTTGCCCAAGTATCTCTTAAACCAACTGTTTTGTTAAAAACTAATTTTTCTGCTGATGAATCTTTGTCCACACAAAAATAACCTAAACGCTGAAATTGAAAATGATCTAATTCTTTGGCAGATTGTAAACTTGGTTCCACGAAACCAGTAATAACTTCTAAAGAATTAGGATTGATAAATTCTTTAAAATCAACATCTTTGTTTCCATCTGGATTTTCATGAGTGAATAATCGGTCGTAAACTCTAACTTCTGCTTCTTTTGCATGTGCAATAGAAACCCAGTGAATCACGCCTTTTACTTTTCTATTACTTGCTTCTGTACCACTTCCCGACTTAGAATCAACATCATATGTACAATGAATTTCAGTAATATTCCCTTCAGCATCTTTTACAACTGATTCACCTTTAATAATGTATGCGTTTTTTAAACGAACTTCTGTCCCTAAAGTCAAACGGAAAAATTTCTTATGTGCTTCTTCTTGAAAATCTTCTCTTTCAATATAAATTTCTTTAGAAAAAGGCACTTGTCTATAAGTCATAACATCTTCTTCCGGATTGTTTTCAGCTTGTAACCATTCTTCATTTCCATCAGGATAATTGGTAAGTACCAACTTCACAGGATTTAAAACAGCCATCACACGAGGCGCTACTTTGTTTAAATCTTCACGAATACAAAAATCTAAAAGTGACACATCAATCAAATTGGTACGTTTCGCAATACCAATAGTTTTGGCAAAATTTCGAATTGCTGTAGCAGTTATTCCACGTCTTCTCATACCAGAAATGGTACTCATTCGAGGATCATCCCAACCTGTAACATGCTTTTCTTCAACTAATTGTGCCAATTTACGTTTAGAAACAACTGTGTGTGATAAATTTCTTCTTGCAAATTCTCTTTGTTTAGGTCGGACTTTTGATTCATCATAAATTTGATTTAAAAACCAATCGTATAATTCTCTATGAGGTAAAAATTCTAAAGTACAAAATGAATGTGAAATTTGTTCTAAATAATCACTTTCACCGTGTGCCCAATCGTACATGGGATATATACACCAATCGTTACCCGTTCTGTGATGATGCGCGTGCATAATACGATAAATAATAGGATCACGCATTAACATATTATTCGCACCCATAGAAATTTTAGCACGTAACACATGCGTTCCTTTTTCGAATTCACCGTTTTTCATACGGGTAAAAAGGTCAAGATTTTCTTCAATAGAACGATTTCTGAAAGGAGAATCTGTACCCGGTGTAGTAGGTGTTCCTTTTTGAATAGCCATATCTTCAGAAGATTGACTATCCACATAGGCTTTATCTTTTTTAATTAATTCAACCGCCCAATCGTATAATTGTTGGAAATAATCTGAAGCATAACATTCTTTATCCCAAGAATACCCCAACCATTCCACGTCTTTCTTAATCGCATCTACAAATTCTTGTTCTTCTTTCGAAGGATTTGTATCATCGAAACGTAAATTAACAGGTGCTTTATAATCAATACCTAAACCGAAATTAAGGCAAATCGCACTGGCATGACCAACATGTAAATACCCATTAGGTTCTGGTGGAAAACGAAAACGTAATTTATCTGTTGATAAACCGTTTTTTAAATCGTCTTCTATAATTTGTTCTATAAAATTTAAAGATTTTTCTTCTGTAGACATAAGAATTTGTAATTTTGACAAAGATAACAATAAGTTTACAAGTTTAAAATGTTTATGAGTTTAAAAGACTGTAAACTGTAACTGTAAACTGATAACTAAAAAAATGGGAATTATAAAATTAACTAATATCCGAACGTTTTCGTTTCATGGATGTTTGGAAGAGGAAGCTAAAATTGGGAGTAATTATCGCGTAGATCTTAAGATAAAGACCAATTTACAACCTTCATCAGAAACAGATGAATTAACGGATACCGTAGATTATGTAGATTTGAACCGAATTGTAGTAGAAGAAATGGCTATTAGAGCCAAACTTTTAGAACATGTGGCGAAAAGAATTATAGATAGAGTACTAAATGAATTGCAAATGGTGACAAAAATTGAAGTAGAAGTCACAAAATTAAATCCGCCTATTGGTGGTGATGTAGAAGGAGTTACGATTATAATGAAGAAAAAGAGATAGTTTTTATCTAGTATAAAGTGAGAAGTATAAAGTGAGAAGCTGAAAAATAACACGGAGAAAATCAAAATAAATTAAAAACTTTTTACTTTTTACTTTTTACTTTTTACTTTTTTAGTATATTTGCACCCTATTACAATGGCGTCTTGGCCGAGCGGCTAGGCACCGGTCTGCAAAACCGTCTACCCCGGTTCGAATCCGGGAGATGCCTCAGAAAACCTTCAATGAAAATTGAGGGTTTTTTTTATGGTAAATTTTTAGAAAAAATTAAGTAAAGATATGGTTCGAATCCGGAAAATGATTCAGAAAATCTTCTATGAAAATTGAAGTTTTTTATGATGTAACTTGAAATATCAAAAAGAGAAAACAAAAAGATTCACGAAGTTTTAAACACAGATTTCACAGATTGACACAAAATTAATACGTTCAGTTTGTTATTCTAAAAGATGTTTATGGACTCAAAATTCTAATAATAAAAACCCTTCAAGAGGTTAAAACTTTTGAAGGGTTAAATCCATAGTGATAATTTTTACTCACCTACATGTTCAATGCCTAATTTATCTTCTACAATATCTTTACCTTTTGGAAAAATACCTTGTAGGATTAAAAAGACGCCGAAAATTAAAATAACTATACTGATAATTCTTTTAATTTTATAAATATTGGTTGGTGTTAATTTATGTTTTAATTGTTTGGCTAACAAAATTTTAAACATATCAATAGCTAAATAAAACAATAGAGTAGAAGCAAAAAATGTAAATATTCGGAAAGATTTCATTTCTAATTGTGGACCTTGTGTAATAATAACCATCATCCAAAATCCAAGAATGCCAATATTGATTATGTTTAAGAAAAAACCTTTAAAAAATAAACCTAGATAGTTGTTTTTGGAAATATCTTCCTCTTCCTCTTCTAACTTCTCATTAAATTTTTTCTTTAAAGCTACATAAGAAACAATTCCGTAAGTAGACATAATTAAGCCTCCGATAATGTAAATAATTGGATTGTCTTTTAATTGAGCAAGTATCTGATTGGTAGCAAAATAAGCAATTAAAATAAAAATTAAATCACTAAAAACAATTCCTAAATCGAAAGTAAAGGCAGCTTTAAATCCTTTCGTTATACTAGTTTCTAATAACATGAAAAAACCTGGACCAATTGAAATAGCTAATAAAAATGCCCATGGAATGGCTAGTAAAATATCGTGAATCATTTATTTAAAAGTAATTAGTGAATAGTAAAAAGTGATAAGTATTTACTGAACAAACAAAAATAATAAAATCTAATTACTAATCACTATTTACTTTTTACTAAAATTATTTCGCTTGAATAATTTTTCCTCCAGCTACTGTTTTCTGATTAATTTGTTTTGGTTTCCCGAAAATAGTAATTGTTCCACCCGCTCTAGTTTTAGCATCTACTAAATCAGTAGCATAAACATTAGCTAAACCACCAGCATTTACTGTAACTACAGTTTGTTGTGTGATACAATCTTCTCCATCATATTTAGCACCAGAATTAGCTAAAATATCTTGATTTTTGACAGTTCCGCTTACTGTAACTATACTTCCTGAACCACAACGAACCGATAACTTATCCGCGATTAAATTTTTTAAAACTACCTCAGAGCCCTCTTTAGTAATAATATCGAAACCAATGGCCTTAATTTCACTTTCTGAAGCAATTCTACTTCCTTCGTTAGCTTCTACAGCATCTAATTTTTTATAATATACTGTTGCGGAAATATTATCTCCTTTTAATAATTTTCCTAAAGGCAAACGAATTTTTAATTCGCCATTATTATTTACAAATTCTACTACTTCAGAATTAGTTCCTTGTAAAATAACTTTGTTTTCTGTTCCAGGAATGAGTAACACATCAATTTGATCAAATGACGTGACTTTATTAAAATCGCCAACAGATTTTTCCGTTTGAGCGAAAGAAATTGAACTTAAGAATAGTATAGAATAAATGATTTTTTTCATGATTAAATATATCTGATTGAAATAATGATTAATAGTAAAAATAATTCTGCGATGTTTAATGTAATTCTACTTTTTATGACTCCTTTTAAAACTAAATCAATTGTTAATAAAATAATGATTGTAAAAAAAAATATTTGAGTTAGAACATCTTTTAAAATATTTAAATTATTTAAGATGTCTAATAAAAATCCAAATATTAAAATTAATATCAAAACACTAAAAACCGAAATATTCCTTTTTATAAATGCTATTATTTTCATAAACTTAGATGCTGAAACAAG
>CAZULO010000060.1:0-15377 GCA_964621245.1 uncultured Flavobacterium sp. | reverse complement strand
ATTGTTTCCATAATGTTCCTGGTAACAACATTTTTGTCGCTTCGTTTTTCACATTTAAAACCGCATTATAAACTGCTTTTTGTCTGTCAGTAAATCGTCCTGAAACTGGAATCATACGTGTTAAATCTGAAGAATAGTTTGCGTATTCTGCACCTACATCTAACAAAATTAAATCGCCCGCATTACAAACCTGGTTGTTTTCAATATAATGTAACACATTCGCATTATTTCCGGAAGCAATAATTGGTGTGTAGGCAAATCCTTTCGAACGGTTGCGTAAAAATTCGTGTGCTAATTCGGCTTCAATTTCATATTCTGTTACGCCAGGTTTCACGAAGTTTAATAATCTACGCACTCCTTTTTCTGTAATATTACAAGCATTTTGAATGAGATCTAACTCAATTTGGTCTTTTACAGAACGTAATCGTTGTAAAATTGGATTCGATTTTTCTACTTTATGTGCCGGATATTCGTTTTTCCACCATTTAATAAAACGGTCTTCACGTGTTTCTGTTTCTACCGAAGCTCTATAATGTTCGTTCGTGTTTATGTACATCGTATCGGCGTACATCATCACTTCTTTCAAGACTTTATGAAAATCTTGTAGCCAATATACGGATTTGATTCCAGCTACTTCAAAAGCACGTTCTTTAGTTAATTTCTCACCTTCCCAAATGGCAATATGTTCGTTTGTTTCTTTTAAAAATAAGATTTCTTTTAAATGCTCGTAAGGAGCGTCTGGAAACAATAATAAGATGCTTTCTTCTTGATCTACACCAGATAAAAAGAAAATATCTCTATGCTGCGCAAAAGGTAAAGTACTGTCAGCTGAAACAGGGTAAATATCGTTTGAATTGAAAACCGCCACTCCATTTGGCTTCATTTTCGCCATAAAGTTTTTACGATTTTTTATAAAAAGTTCGCTTTTAATCGGTAAATATTTCATAATTGAATTCTTTTTTAACTTTTTTAAGATGGCAGTCTAAATTTCATTGCTGAAAAACAGATGAAAGGCTACGCTTTTGTTGATTTTTAAATCGAATTCAAAAATAATAACTTTCAAATGAAAACTTGTCAAAATATTCTTTTAATTTTGAAAAAAAACAAATTTAAAAAATGAATAAACTTGTCGTTTTAGCTGCTTTAATGAGTTCTTTATTTTCAGTAGCACAAGAAAATAACTTTGCCGCAGTTCCCTTTCAAAATATCGGACCTACTATTATGAGTGGTCGTGTGGTAGATTTAGCGGTTAATCCATCTAATCCCGCAGAGTTTTATGCTGCATACGCAACAGGAGGTTTATGGTATACGAATAATAATGGAGCTAGTTTCGAATCTGTAATGGATGAGGCACCTACTCAGAACTTGGGTTGTGTGGCTGTAGATTGGACAACTGGCTTGCTTGTAGTTGGAACTGGAGAAGTGAATTCTTCTCGATCTTCTTATGCTGGAATTGGTGTTTTAAAATCAACCGATAAAGGAAAAACGTGGACAAACATCGGTTTGCCAGATAGTCATCATATTTCTAAAATATGGATTAATCCTAAGAATAATGATGAGATTGTAGTTGGTGTGATGGGCCATTTGTATTCGAAAAATGAAGAACGGGGTGTGTTTAAAACTAAAGATGGTGGAAAAACTTGGGCAAAAACCTTATACATTTCTGATGAAACAGGAATTATAGATATTAGTTTCGCTCCTAATAATTCAAACGTGATGTTTGCTGCTGCTTGGGAACGGGAACGTAAAGCGTATAATTTCAAAGGAAATGGCATTGGATCTGGAATTTACAAAAGTGTAGATGCAGGATCTACTTGGATAAAAGTCGACTCGAATTCAGGATTTCCTAGTAATGCTGGTATCGGAAGAATCGGTTTAACCTCGTTCAATGAAAATGTGGCTTACGCGATTGTAGACAATCAGAATTTACGACCGAATTCTAAAAAAGAAAAATCAACCGATGCGAATACTAATTTATTTGATACAGAAGTGATTGGTGCTGAAGTATACAAAACAGTTGATGCAGGAAAATCTTGGGTGAAAACACATACTAAATTTATAAATGACGCTTTTTATTCTTACGGCTATTATTTTGCAGATATTACGGTAGACGAATCGAATGAAAATAGGTTGTATATTTCGGCTGTTCCTTTACTTTTTTCTGCGGATGGCGGTAAATCTTTTCAATCGTTAAGTAAAGATAACGTGCATTCCGATCATCATGTTTGTTGGGTAAACCCGAAAAATCCAAACCATGTGATTAATGGAAATGATGGTGGTGTAAATATAACTTTTGATAACGGGAAACACTGGGTGAAATGTAACAATCAAGCGGTTGGACAATTTTATGCCATAAATGTTGATAAAAAGGAAAATTATGAAGTGTATGGAGGTTTACAAGATAATGGGGTTTGGGTTGGACCAAATGATTATGTTCCTAACGTAGATTGGTTACAAGATGGCAAATATCCTTACACGTTTTTAAGTGGTGGTGATGGTATGCAAGTACAAATTGATACCCGAACAAATGATTTGGTTTATACGGGTTCTCAGTTTGGAAATTACACAAAAATAGATCGAAAATCAGGAAAACGAAGTTATATTACTCCAAAAGCGGATAAAAAAGAAGCACCTTTTCGTTTTAATTGGCAAACCCCAATTTTATTATCTGCATTTAATCAAGACATTGTATATTTTGCGGGACAATATGTATTTCGATCGATGAATCAAGGAAAAGATTGGCAAAAAATTTCACCCGATTTAACTAACGGAAAAGTGGAAGGGAATGTGCCATTCGGAACCATAACATCCATTGCGGAAAGTAAATTTAAATTTGGGCAATTAGTTGTTGGTACTGATGATGGAAACATTCATGTTACTAAAGATGGTGGTGAAAATTGGACCAAAATATCAAGTGGTTTACCTGCTAATTTATGGGTGTCACGTGTGCGTTTTTCAAACTTTAAGTCAGAGAGAATTTATATTACCTTAAATGGTTATAGAGATGACAACTTCATTACTTACGCTTATGTTTCTGAAGATTTAGGGTCGACTTGGAAGTTGTTAACTGAAAATTTCAAACAAAATGCTGCAAATGTAATTTTAGAAGATTCAGAAAACGAAAATATTTTATATTTAGGTACGGATAATGGTTTGTTTGTGTCGTTAGATAGAGGTGTATCATGGCAAGATTTTTCCACAAATATTCCGAATGTTGCCGTACATGATTTGGTGATTCAAACTAGAGAAAAAGATTTGATTGTTGGAACGCATGGACGTTCTTTATATAAAGTGAATTTATCACAAATTCAACAAATTAATTCTGAAAATACTTCGAAAGATATCTTGTTGTATCCGGTGAAGCCTATCACTCATTCTGAATATTGGGGAAATAAAGGATCGGCTTGGGATACGGATTTTGTTCCTAATTTGACTATTTGGTATTATGTAAAGAACTATTCAAATATTGTTCTGACTGTTAAAAATAAAGAAGGTATTGTAGTTTACAATTATCAAGCTAAAGCAGAAAAAGGCTTACGTAAAGTTACTTTAGATTTAAGTATCGATGAGCTAACAAAAACAACTATCGAGAAAAAGGATGGTAAAGTGAAAATTTCTGCGGCAGCTAATTCGAAATATTATTTGCCTATTGGAAAGTATGAAGTAGAAGTAGAGACAAATGGAAAAAAAGAAAAACAATTTTTCGAAATTATAAAAAGAGATTAATTTATGAAAAAAATCATTTTCTTTCTTTTGTTGGTTCAGTTTGTGCAATCTCAGAACAAACCACCTTATTTAATTTATGATGAAAACGGGAAACTAGCTTCTTACGATAAATTAATAAAGGCTGCTAATGATGTAGAAGTGGTTTTGTTTGGCGAATACCATGATAATTCAATTGTTCATGATCTGCAATTACAATTCACTACAGATTTAGCTAAAAAAAAGAGGTTGATCTTAGGTGCGGAAATGTTTGAAGCAGATAATCAGAAACCCTTAGAACAATACATAAAAGGAGAAATTGATCAGAATAAATTAAATACTTTGGCACGACTTTGGCCCAATTACATTACAGATTACAAACCACTTGTGGATTTGGCCAAGGAAAATAAGTTTAGGTTTATTGCAACTAATATTCCGAGAAAATTTGCTTCTTTAGTAGCAAAAAAAGGCTTTGAAGTGTTAGATACGCTTTCTTTAGAGCAAAAATCTTTTATCGCTCCTTTGCCTATCTCGTACGATCCTAATTTACCAGGTTATGTTGCTATGATGAAGATGATGGGAGAACATGCCAGTGTTAATATGCCAAAAGCACAAGCCATTAAAGATGCTACTATGGCTTATTTTATTGCTAAAAATTTAGAAGATAACAGTGTGTTTGTACATTATAATGGAACGTATCATTCCGATAATTTTGAAGGAATTTATTGGTATTTGAAACAACAAAAACCCGATTTAAAAGTACTAACGATAGCCACTGTAACTCAAAAAAACAGTGCTGTGTTTGATCAAGATCAGCTTCACAAAGCCACCTTTATTTTGGTGGTGGATGAAACAGTTACCAAAACACAATAATACCAATTTATGTGTAATTTAATTATGTTTTATTCTTTTTTTCTTGGTTGATTTCTTCATCAAACATTCCTATTTCTAGTGTGAAATTTTTGAATGTGTAGGATGAAATTTTTAGACTTTTGTGTTCTTATTGTGCTTGCAAAAAAAATGGTGCTGACGGAAAATGTAGGACTGTTTTGCCCTATTTCAAGTAGGTTAATGGCTTGAAAAGTTTCTTTCTATAAAAAACAATAAAAAAATCAGTTCTAAGGGCTTGATATTCAACAAAAGTTAAACTCATTTAAAATCATTATAAATTATCTTTCAAAGGTTGTAAGTCTTACTTATAACCTTTAATTTTGCTTACATTATTTCAAATTTAAATTAACATTAACTATAATTATGGCAAAATCAGCATTTTTAAAGTCATCGATTGCGAAAAAATATTGGATGGCTCTTACAGGATTGTTTTTATGCTTGTTTTTAGTAGGGCATTTAATTGGAAACCTTCAATTATTTAAGTCTGGTTATGAAGGAGCACTTCAATTTAATAAGTATGCTTTATTTATGACAACTAATCCAGTAATAAAAATCATGTCTTATGTGACGTATCTTTCAATTTTATTTCATGCGATTGACGGAATTTATTTAGCAATTCAAAATAAAAAAGCTAGACCAGTAGCTTATGCGATGTCAAACCCAAGTAAAAACAGTAGTTTTTCTTCGAGAAACATGGCCGTTTTGGGAACTTTAGTACTTTTCTTTATCGCGACTCACATGATGAATTTTTGGGCTAAAATGAAATTTGGTACCGCAATGCCTTTGTTCGTAAAAGAAATTGCTGACCCGAATTTAGGAGCTGCAAAACAATATCAATTAGTTGCTACACCAGAATCTCCTCAACCAAGTGTAACTATTCAGACAGCAGTTTTTGATAACGCTATGTTGAAGAAACAACCAGATAACCAAATTTCAATTGATGGAAATAAAGTTATCAATAATAAAAATGGAGAGGTTTTGTTTGAAGGTTACAAAGACTTACATAAATTAACCATTTCGTTTTTCAAAAGTAAAGGTAAATTATTTGGTATCATTCCAAATGAAGGCTTGTTTTTTACTTTGTTATATGTGTTGTCGATGTCTGTTTTAGCCTTCCACTTATGGCATGGTTTTCAAAGTGCTTTTCAATCATTAGGTGTAAATGGCAAATTTACTCCAGCTATTAAAGTTTTCGGAAAAGCGTTTTCAGTTATAGTTCCTATACTATTTGCTCTTATTCCAATTTACATTCACTTTATATCAAAATAAAAACATATGGCATTAGATTCTAAAATTCCTCAAGGTCATATTTCAGAAAAATGGACCAACCACAAGAATAATCTTAAATTAGTTGCTCCAAATAATAGACCAAAAATCGATGTAATCGTTGTAGGTACAGGTTTAGCAGGTGCTTCCGCAGCCGCTTCACTTGGTGAAATGGGTTATAACGTAAAAGCATTCTGTTTTCAAGATTCTCCACGTAGAGCGCATTCTATTGCTGCCCAAGGTGGAATAAACGCTGCGAAAAACTATCAAAATGATGGAGATAGTACTTACAGACTATTTTATGATACGATCAAAGGTGGTGACTACCGTGCGCGTGAAGCAAACGTACACCGTTTAGCAGAAGTTTCTTCAAATATTATCGACCAATGTGTAGCGCAAGGTGTTCCTTTTGCTAGAGATTACGGTGGATTATTAGATAACCGTTCGTTTGGTGGAACACAAGTACAACGTACTTTTTATGCAGCCGGACAAACGGGTCAACAATTATTATTAGGTGCGTATTCTGCTTTATCTAGACAAATTGGTTTAGGTAATGTAAAAATGTACAACCGTCACGAAATGCTTGATATTGTAAAAGTTGATGGCAAAGCACGTGGAATTATTGCTCGTAATTTAATTACGGGTGAGTTAGAACGTCATTCAGCTCACGCAGTTATTATTGCTTCTGGAGGATATGGAAATGTATATTTCTTATCTACAAATGCAATGGGAAGTAACGTAACCGCTTCTTGGAAGGTACATAAAAAAGGTGCACATTTTGCGAATCCTTGTTTCGTACAAATTCACCCAACTTGTATTCCAGTTCATGGAACAAACCAAGCGAAGTTAACATTGATGTCAGAATCATTACGTAATTCAGGACGTATTTGGGTTCCAGCGAAAAAAGAAGATGCAGAAGCAATTCGAGCAGGAAAATTAAAACCTACTCAAATTGCAGAAGAAGATAGAGATTATTTCTTAGAAAGAAAATACCCAGCGTTTGGAAACTTAGTACCACGTGATGTGGCTTCTCGTGCAGCGAAAGATGTTTGTGATGCAGGTCATGGTATTGAGGCAAATGACACTAATGAAGGAGTTTATTTAGATTTTGCCTCTGAAATTATTACAAAAGGAAAACAAGCAGCCTTCACACAAGGAGATCATAATCCATCTGATGCTAAGATTCAAGAATTAGGTAAAAAATGGGTAGAATCTAAATATGGAAACCTTTTCACGATGTATGAAAAAATTACAGATGAAAATCCATATGAAACACCTATGAAAATTTATCCAGCCGTTCACTACACTATGGGTGGTGTTTGGGTTGATTATAACTTGATGTCTTCAATCCCAGGTTGTTTTGTAGCAGGTGAAGCTAATTTCTCTGACCACGGAGCGAATCGTTTAGGAGCTTCTGCTTTAATGCAAGGTTTAGCAGATGGTTATTTCGTGTTACCTTACACGGTTTCTAACTATTTAGCAGATGAAATTAGAACGGGTAAAATTTCAACTGATACTCCAGAGTTTGTGGAAGCTGAAAACGCTGTACGTCAATCAATCGAACAGTTAATCAATAATAACGGTACAAAATCTGTTGATTATTTCCATAAAAAACTAGGTTTAATTATGTGGAATAAAGTCGGAATGGCTAGAAATGAAAAAGGATTAACAGAAGCTATTGCAGAAATCGGACAATTAAGAGAAGATTTCTATGCTGATGTTCGTGTGCCAGGTGCGGCTAATGAATTGAACCAAGAACTAGAAAAAGCACTACGTGTAGCTGATTTTATCGAATTGGGACAATTAATGGCTAAAGATGCTTTATTACGTAAAGAATCTTGTGGTGGTCACTTCCGTGAAGAATATCAAGATGCGGAAGGTGAAACGCTTCGTGACGATGAAAACTTCGCTTATGTTGCTGCATGGGAATATAAAGGAAGCGATGCCAGTCAATCGGTACTTCATAAAGAAGAATTGAAATATGAATTCATCAAAATTGCAGCAAGAAACTATAAATAAAATAAGTAATTGATTCATAGTGAATAGTAATTAGTATCTTACACTACTCAATTCTTACTTGTCACTTATCACTTTAAAAATAATATTATGAGTGCTAAAAAAAATATAAATATCAACCTTAAAATCTGGCGTCAAAAAAATGCTAGTGCAAAAGGTAAAATGGAAACATACAAATTAGATAATGTTTCTACTGACAGTTCTTTCTTAGAAATGTTAGATCAATTAAATGAGCAATTAATTAATACACAAAACGAACCTGTTGCTTTTGATCATGACTGTCGTGAAGGGATTTGTGGAATGTGTTCTTTATTTATCAATGGTCGTGCTCACGGTCCAGACACTGGAACTACTACTTGTCAATTACACATGCGTAAATTTAAAGATGGTGAAACTATTTTTATTGAGCCATGGAGAAGTAAAGCGTTTCCAGTAGTGAAAGATTTAATGGTAGATAGAAGTGCTTTTGATAGAATTCAACAAGCGGGTGGATTCGTGTCTGTAAATACTTCTGGTCGTACTATTGATGCAAATGCCACTCCAATCAGAAAAGAAGATGCTGATAAAGCATTTATGGCTGCTGCTTGTATCGGTTGTGGGGCTTGTGTAGCGACTTGTAAAAACGGTTCTGCGATGTTGTTCGTGGGAGCAAAAGTTTCTCAATATGCTTTATTACCACAAGGTAAAGTGGAAGCTACAGAACGTGTAATGAATATGGTGCGCCAAATGGATGAAGAAGGTTTCGGAAATTGTACGAACACAGGTGCTTGTGAAGTAGAATGTCCAAAAGGAATTTCTTTAGAAAACATCGCGCGTATGAACAGAGAATATTTAAAAGCAAGTGTGTTATAAACCCACTTAACATAAATTTAAAAACGCATTCATTTTTTTGAATGCGTTTTTTTTTAATAATTTAGTTACATTTGTAAAAAACATATCTAAATTATGAGAATATTTTTCCTATTTTTTGCGTTAGTTTCTACTACAAATATACTAGCTCAAAAGTCAAATGAAATACTAGTGTTAAGTGCTGTTGTCAAAAATAAAGTGATTTCAAACGCTCAAGTAATTTTTCAAAAAAACGGGGAAACTTCTATTCCAGTTCTATCCAATTCTGAAGGATTGGTCGAAATTCCAGCTATCTATCAGGATGATCCTAATGTAACCTTAATTATCAAAAAAGAAGGCTATTCTACTTTAGTCTCTAAATGTAGATGTGGCGGACTTACTTATGCCATTAGTCCATACATGGAAGCGCTGGATGGGATGCGTATTGTTTTAAGTTGGGACAAACAACCACTTGATATAGATTCCCATTTGTCTTATCCTGGCGGATATGTATGTTACCATCAAATGGATGCTGTAAACGCTAATTTAGATGTGGATGATACCGATAGTTTTGGTCCAGAAACCATTACCATTTCAAAAAAATTAGAAGGAAAAAAATATGTTTATGCCGTGCATAATTTTTCCGATAGAGAGGTAGCAGAAAACAGTAGATTATCTAACATAAGTAATGCAAAAGTCTATCTATATATTGGAAATTCATTAATTAGAACGTATTATGTTCCTACAGGGAAAAAAGGTACAGTTTGGATTCCATTTATTATTGACGAATCAGGAAATATTGTCGATGTTGGTGATTTTAAAGACACCGATTCTTGGGAAGGTGTTCAAGCCATTTTAAGAGCGTACCGATATGATGGAAATTATGTGGAGAATGTTACTGATGCAGACAAAGAACTTGCGCTTCAAGTTAATAAAAAAGGTGAAGTAGCGTATCACGCTGGAAATATCGAGAGTTCCATATATTTTTACCAACAAGCTATTGAATTGAATCCAAGAAATGGTCAGTTTTATAGTAATCTTGGGCTTTCCTTTCAAAAGCATGGAAACGAAGCAGAAGCATTATGGGCGAATAGAAAAGCGATTGAATTTGCATCCGGAACCAATGCTGCAACGGTAAAAGCAAGTTCTTACTATAATATTGCCAAAATTTATGAAAGTAATTCTCAATGGAATAATGCGCTCCAATATTACAAATTGGCCAAACAAAACAAAGCTAATCCGGTGTACGATAAAGCTATTTTGCGTGTATCTTCAAAAATAAGATAACAGTGAAAACCACACTTTTTTTCTTAGCATTTTGTTTCTTGAATTTTGGAAATAGTCAAATTGGACCCAATACAATTGCAAAATCAGATAGATCTTTTTGGAACTTTCCAATGAATTCTAGCTACGATTTTGATGTGGCTTCTAAATGTGAAATACTTGTTTTTATTGAAGTTTTTACGGAATATTGTACGTATGATGAAGAGAAATTAAAAGTGTTAACCAGCTTAAAAACACTCAATAGTCAATCTGTAGAAAACTGGAAAATACAAACTAGAAAAATACTTTTAAATAATATAAATGCTCTAGATAAAGAAGCTTTAAACGCTGTAATTAAAATTTCTCCAAAAAATACTTGGGAAACTCTTTCAAAAGTTGAACTTGGTAAAAATATTCCTGAACAGCTTACAAATTGGTATCAAAATTCTAAAACTTTTTACAAGTCTTATATTTATGAGCAATTGCGTTTAGCAGCTTTGTTTCCTAAAATCACTAGTGAAATAAATACACTACATCCCAATGAAGTGACAGGTCATGAATTCAATCAAAAACATTTCTTATTAACTTTTGATGATGGGCCAACCCCTGTTAATGGAAATACAGACAAAATGATTAAAGTGCTTTCCTTGCACAATTTGTCAGCCGTTTTTTATGTTTTAGGTACATCATTAACGGCAAGAAAAGAGGCGACTTCAGCATTAAGTTTGCAAAAACTTTATCAAAATCAAAGTGTTTCTTCGCATGGTTTTGAACATAATTCCCATCAAAAATCGCTTACTTGGAAAACATCAATCGGAGATACTGAAAAATTAATCAAAGCTATTTTTACCAATTCCACTGTAAATTTCCGACCTCCTTATGGACAACGAACAAAAGAAATTGCTATTTATTTAGAAAAAAATAATGCTAAAATTGTACTTTGGAATTTAGATTCACAAGATTGGAATTCAAAAATCACTGCAAATGAAGTGGCGAATAGGCAAATTACTTTGATGCTCTTGTGGCGAAAAGGGATTTTGCTTTTTCATGATATTCATCCAAAAGCTCAAATTGCGGTTCCGATTATTTGTAATTATTTTAAAAACTGTTCGATTAATTGGGTTACACCAAGTTATTTAGATGAAATATAATTTAGGAGACTTTTTCTTTTTTAAAGCTGTTTTTTATACATTTATCTGATGAAAACAGCACTTATTCAAACTGATATTATTTGGGAAAACCCAGTAGAAAACAGAAGTATTTTAGAAGCTAAAATCAATGCGATTACTAATGAAATAGATCTACTAATTCTTCCTGAAATGTTTACTTCCGGTTTTACCATGAATCCTAGTTCGGTTGCTGAAACCATGCAGGGAACTACTATTTCTTGGTTGAAAAACATCGCGAAAGCTAAAAATTGTGCGATTACAGGAAGTTTAGTAATTACTGAAAATCATAATTTTTATAACAGAATGGTTTTTGTTTTTCCTGAAGGAGCTATTCAGTTTTACGATAAAAAACATTTGTTTACGCCAGCTGGAGAGGATAAAGTCTATACCTCAGGAACGGAGAAAGTAATCGTAAATTTTAAGGGTTGGAAAATTTGTTTGCAAGTTTGTTACGATTTGCGTTTTCCTGTTTTTTCTAGAAATACTGAGAATTATGATTTGCTAATTTACGTAGCAAGTTGGCCAAAAGTTCGAACAAACGCTTGGGATATATTGCTAAAAGCAAGGGCTGTTGAAAATATGTGCTTTGCTATTGGAGTAAATAGAGTAGGGGTGGATGGTTCTAACTTGGAATATATCGGACATAGCCAAGTTATTGACTTTTTAGGATACGAATTGCTTGCACCACAAGAAAAATCAGGTATTTTTACTGCAACTTTAGATAAAGACCAATTGCTTGAAACTAGAAGTAAGTTAAAGTTTCTAGAAGATAAAGATGCTTTTTTACTCCTTTAATTCCAACTCCTGATCCACATCCCAATTGGCTCTAACATCAATTAAAGCAGGAAAATAAATCATTTCTTCAGGTTGAATTTTGTTTTTAAATTGCCCCGAATCCCAAATTCTGTTTTTGTTGTCATCATAAAACAAACGCACTTGGTAAGTATTAGGTTGAATGGCTTCAAAGTACATTTCTGTTTCTTTTGTATTATATGTTTCGCTAATAATTTCTCCTGAATTCGTTATAATTTGGACTACATAAGGAAATCTTTTGATGTTTTTAAAACGCAATTTTAAATTTCCAAAATCTGTTAAAGCTCCTTTAGTATAATCAAATTTTAAGCTATCGGTTTGCATGTTATATTCGTCTTCTATCGCACCAGGTAGTAATTCTAAAAGGTATTTTTCATTTTCTTCTTGGTTAAAATTGAAGGTGATCAGTTGCTCAAAAGCGTCAATTTCAGTTGTAAAAGGAACCGAACTACCATCTCCTTTTTTCAAAGTTATTTTATCTTTTTGTATTTTTTTTATCGGTGTAGTTGTTAGTAAGTTTAATTTTTCATTAAAATTAAATTTCTTGTTTTGAAAAAGTGTGACTTTAAGAGAATCTGCTTCTTTAAACTTTTTCAAATTAACCGAATATTCTTTACTGTAATTGTCTGATTTAACTACAATGTTTATCGAATCTTTGGTTAAATTAGGAAGAAATATTTGTAAGGAATCAGCTTTTTTATTGTCTAATTTGGTAACGTATAAAGGCGTTTCTATTTGATCCTTTTTGCTGAATATTTTAACGTTTTTTCTTTCTCCTTCAATTCCTATAAATAATTTATTATTGCTTTCTTGCGTGGGTTTGTAGGTTTTGATCTCTTTTTTCTCAGAAAATAAGCGTAACGTATATGTACTGTCTGTAGGAATGTTTATTTTTTGTTTTCTAAAGGCTATTTTTTCTGATTTGGATTGGAAGTTAAAGTTGTTATTTTTGTCTTGTAACGCCACTAAATAATAAGCGCCTTCTTTTATGTTATCAATTTTGAATGAGGTGTTTTTTTCTAAAGTATTTGTGATATAAATAGGTTTCTTTTTAAATACTAAAGAATCATCATACGTTTTGGCATCATATAACATTACGGTAATAAAGTCGTCCGTTTTATTTTCGAAAGCATCTTCTACTTTGCCTGAAACGGTTAACGAATCTACAAAAGCTCCAGTTGAAAATATATATTTAAATTGGGAATACGGAATACCTTCGTTATAATCGGTAATACTCTGACCAAAGTTGAAACTATAAGTGGTATTTGGTTGCAAAGCCTCATTTAAAGTTATGGATATAAATTTACTAGCACTACCTTGTGGTACTATGGTTGGTGATTTTTCCATAGGTGGTGAAATAATCAGCTGTTTATTGATGTCTTTCACTTTAATGTATTCACTAAAATCAATTTTAATTTTGTTACCTGTAAAATTTGTTTGATAATTTTTGGGCGTACTATTTACAATTACTGGTGCTATGGTATCTTTTGGACCGCCAGTAATAGTTCCTCTTTTGGCACAACTCCAACATAAAATGGAAAGTATAGTAAGTAGTAAGATGAATCTTTTCATGAATGATTGCTAATTATAAGTTGCAAAGTAACAATTATATTCATTTGCATCATAATATTTAAATAAAATTTATGATTGCGTATAGGCCATGGTTAACAGACTTACTTTGGTGTTAGGAACTCGTAAGATTTCTTTGGCGCATGCTTCCATTGTTGCTCCTGTTGTAAAAATATCATCTACTAACAAGATGTGTTTTCCTTCGATTTTTTCAGGTTTTTGAATCGTAAATACATTTTGAATTTGTTTTAACCTTTCTGCTTTTGAATTGGTAATTTGAGATTTCTGATTTTTATCTTTTATCAAAACACCTTCTAATACCGGAATTTTTAAATTTTTTCCTAATGTTTCCGCAAAAGAACTTACTTGATTATATCCTCTTTGTTGTAGTCGAGAAGCATGAATGGGAACAGAAATAATATAATCAGATGTTTTTAAGGCTTCGATTTGTTTTAAATCATTGGTGAAAAAGTCTGCTAAAAACGTCCCAATTTCTGGTCGGTTTTTATATTTCAATTGATGCATTAACTGTTGGGTGATTCCTTTTTTAGTAAAATATAAAAGTGATGCAGCAAATTCATAAGGTAATAAACCATAAAAAACCCGATCGATTTCATGATTTTTTAAATTAAAATGATGGGTTAGAGGTAAATTATGGATACATTTGGTGCAAATTATTTTTTCATTTTTAAGTAAAAGGGTCGAGCAACCCGCACAGCTAGAAGGGAAAATAACACTTAACAGATTTTTCTGTATTTCATCGATAAATTTAATCATTTTAAAACTATAATTTTATATTTAGTAAAAATAATAAAGTATGTCCTCAAACCGAAATAATTCTTACAAATTTATCATACTTGCTCTAACCGTTTTTTTATTAATTGTGTTTGTTAAGAGTTATAAGGATCATAAATCTTCGTCTGAACTTCAGTTTAATTTAAAACAAGAAGCTGTATTGACACAAAATCAATTATCAGAAATAATTGAGAAATACGATTCTGTGACTATGTTATACAACAATTACGAGGAGAGTTTTTCAAATTTCAATTCCAAAAATAAAACTTCAGATAAATTAAAAAAGGACATTCATCTTAAAAACGAGAAGCAACTAAATGTGTTGATTCAAAATATAAAAGATTCTATAACGGTTTTACAAAGTAAATTAGTTGAAATAGAAAAAATTAAAGCAAAAGCCAAGCCAATTAAAGTAGTTTCTGTTCCTTCACATAAATATTCTTCAGTTGATTCAAAATTCGAGATCACTAATTTTCAAGTAAAAGGGGTGAAGTTTTTAACAGAAAATGCAGCGCCAACCAGGGCAAAAACCATAGAGCAAATCCGAGTTTGTTTTACTTTAGATAAAAATGATGGTATTCCTGTAGGAAAAAAAGAATTGTTTATTCAGGTAATTAACCCTAAAAATGAGATTATTTCCGTAGAAGGTTTAACCTACGAAAAAAACAATACGCTTTTAAAATACAGCAAATTAGCTAAGTTCGACTACACGCAACAAGTTACAGATGTCTGTTCTTATGTAGATTTGGAAAAAAATAAAACGATTAAAGGACGTTATATCATTAATTTGTATTCCGGTACGACCAAAATAAGTACTACGTTATTCAAATATAATTAATTAGAATTTCCTTTTTTAATTCCATTGCTATTTTTACTTTTGCACTATGGCAAAACAAGAAGATTTATTTAAGAATGTAGTTTCGCATGCAAAAGAATACGGATTTATTTTCCCTTCTAGCGAAATATACGATGGTTTAAGTGCAGTATATGACTATGCACAAAACGGTGTAGAACTAAAAAAGAACATTAGAGAATATTGGTGGAAATCCATGGTGCAAATGCATG
>CAZULO010000059.1:0-15413 GCA_964621245.1 uncultured Flavobacterium sp. | reverse complement strand
GCGATTTAGAATGGGAAAAAAGAGTACAACAAATTTGTCAAGAAAGTCAAATTGGAGCTCAATTTGGTGGGAAATATTTAACACATGATGTGCGAGTAATTCGTTTACCACGTCATGCCGCTTCTTGTCCGGTTGGAATGGGCGTTTCTTGTTCGGCAGATAGAAATATCAAAGGAAAAATCACAAAAGATGGAATTTTCTTAGAGCAATTAGAAACGAATCCTGGTCAGTTTTTGCCTGCAACAGCACCTCATTTAGAACCTGCAGTTGAAGTAGATTTAAACCAACCAATGTCCGAGATTTTAGCTGAATTATCAAAATATCCAATCAAAACACGTTTGAAATTAAATGGAACTTTGATTGTAGCAAGAGATATCGCTCACGCAAAAATCAAAGAATTATTAGACGCTGGAAAACCAATGCCAGAATATTTCAAAAATCATCCAGTTTATTATGCAGGTCCAGCAAAAACGCCAGACGGTATGCCATCAGGAAGTTTCGGACCAACAACAGCGGGAAGAATGGACGTTTATGTTGATGAATTCCAAGCAGCTGGTGGAAGTATGATTATGTTAGCCAAAGGAAACAGAAGCAAAGATGTGATGAACGCTTGTAAGAAATATGGTGGTTTTTATTTAGGTTCGATTGGTGGACCTGCAGCTATTTTAGCGAAAGAAAATATCTTATCAGTTGAAGTAGTAGATTTTGAAGAATTAGGAATGGAAGCCGTTCGTAAAATTACGGTGAAAGATTTCCCTGCTTTTATAATTACTGATGATAAAGGAAACGATTTCTTTGCGAATCTTTAAAAAGTTTTCAGTCTCAGTTTTCAGTTTTAAAAAATAAATATAAAAAAGCCCAAAAATAATTTTTGGGCTTTTTTGTATACTGAGACTGCGACTGTAAACTTTATTCCACAAACAACACCAATCCTTTTAAATAATGTCCTTCTGGATGGTAAATGTTGGTTGGGTGATCTGGTCCTTGTCCTAATTTGTGTAACACTCTAATGTTTCTTCCGGATTCGATAGCAGCTGCGGCAACCGTGTTGTAAAACAACACATCGTCGATAACTTGAGAACATGAGAATGTAAATAAAATTCCGTTTGGCGCTAAGGCTTTTAAACCTGCTATATTTAAACGTTTGTAAGCTTGAGTTGCCGTATGTTTACTTTTGATGCTTTTCGCGAAAGCAGGTGGGTCTAAAACGATTACATCGTAGTGTTG
This sequence comes from uncultured Flavobacterium sp., assembly GCA_964621245.1. Taxonomy (GTDB): domain Bacteria; phylum Bacteroidota; class Bacteroidia; order Flavobacteriales; family Flavobacteriaceae; genus Flavobacterium. The sequence continues at coordinate 14,186 of CAZULO010000059.1, read as the reverse complement.
CGTATGTTCTCTCATGAAATTAAACACATCATCGGCAACTGCAGTATGATTCGCTTTTGGAAAATTTAACTCCATGTTACTTGCGGCTAAATCTACTGCTTTTTGAGAAATATCTACCGAAGTTACTAATTCTGCTCCAGCGTTCATCGCATAAATAGAAAATCCACCAGTGTAACAAAACGTATTTAATACTTTTTTGCCTTTTGAAAATTCACCTAATAATTTTCTATTTTCACGTTGATCTAAGAAAAAACCTGTTTTTTGCCCTTCTACCCAATTTACTGAAAATAGTATGTTGTTTTCTTTCGCCACAGTATCGGCTTTAGTACCGAATAAGAAATAATCTGTTCCTGTATTTGGAAGTGTTCCGGCGCTTTTGCAATAAATGGTATCGCAATGGTTTGGGAAATTCGCTTGAATCGCTTCAGCAATTTCTTTCATTTGAAGAAAAACACCCGTAGAATGCGCTTGAATTACCCAGTTTTTATCATAATAATCTATTATTAATCCAGAAATTCCGTCTCCTTCTCCATGAATCACACGGAAAGCATTCGTAACTTCAAAATCTAATAATTGTGTACGTAAATACCATGCTGATTGCAATTTATCTTTCCAAAAAGTTTCTGTAAAGATTTCAGATCCAAAAGTTAAAATACGAACTACGATACTTCCTTTATCACTAAAATATCCTGTTCCTAAATGGTTGTTTTCTGAATCGACTACATCTACCATTTCCCCATCATTCAATTCTTGTGTCACGGCATAAACCGCACCACTAAAAACCCATGGATGACGACGTTGAATTGATTTTTCTTTACCTTTTTTTAAAATTACTTTTGGGAAACTCATGTCTTATCTTTTTTGCAAAATTACTTTAACTTAATGGAATAAAAAAACGCCTCGAAATTCGAGACGTTTTTAATCTAATATTTATTTAAAAATTATTCTTTAATGAATTTTTTAGTGATTGATTTTTGCCCGTCATTCACTTGTAAGATATAAACTCCAGCATTTAAATTAGAAACATTTATAGCGTTTGAATCTATTTTTCCTGACTGAACAATTTGTCCTAAGTAATTCACAACCGCATAGTCCAATTTCGCTGAACGATTCATTTCAATGTTTAAAATATCTCTTGTTGGATTTGGGTATAAAGAAACAATAGCTAATGAATCATTAGAATTCGTATCTGCTATACCTGAAACTGCTGCTGCAGCAACAATATTTACAGTATAATCTTCCACTTGTCCGTAAGGAATTGTTTCACATGAAGTTGGAACTGCATTATATTTCATAGAAACTCTCATTCTTGTAGATCCAACCGTTGCTGTTGTAGGAACAGTAAAGGAACCAGAAGCAGTTGTACCCGTTGAAGTTGCTTTTGAATACACTAATTCTCCTGCATCAGTAAACAAACCATTTTTGTTATAATCAATCCATACAGCATAACCTTCACTGTAAACTGTTGAAGTCCAAGATGGTGTAATGGTAATCGTGTTAGCGGTTCCCCTAGTTAAATTTGTAGATAAAGCAGTGAAATTTTCATAACCTGCAGTTCCTGTAGAAGGATTGTTTATTGTTCCTAATTGTACTCTTCCGATTTTTTCGTCAGCGGTACTACTACTTGTTGAAGCACAATAAGTAACTGTACTACCAGCCAAAGTAGTTACATTCACTACATTACTTGAAGCAGATAAATTATTAGCTGCATCCTTCGCTTTTACTGAAAACGAATAAGCAGTTGAAGCTGTTAAACCACTAGCCACATAACTTGTAGTGGTAACGGTTGCTAATAAAGTTGTACCTCTATACACATTATACCCTGTTACTGCTATATTATCTGTTGAAGCTGTCCAAGTTAAATTTGTAGATGTAGATGTAGTTCCAGAAGCCGCTAAACTAGCTGGTGTTGAAGGTGCTGTAGTGTCTGTTGAACCGGCATAAGCAGCTCCTACTCCAACTGCATACCAAGCGTTTGTAGTTGCAATAACCTCTGCAGAACCTGCTCCATATAAATCAGTTGCTGCCTGTATTGAACCTGTTCTAGCGTTTGCGAAAGTGGAGTTAGCAGATAAATAATTAGCTTCTGTACGATACGCAATTTTCGCTGCTTTGTCTATAGTGATTCCTGTTACATTGAAAGCATTTCCAATATCATTAGTACCTGATTTTCCTACTGCTAAGATATAAAACCAGTGATTTAACACCCCTGAATTCGTATGTACACCACATTGGTCATTTGCACTTGAAGGGGTACAAACTACTGTTTTCCAGTACGTTCCTCCGTAAGTATCTGGCTGACCTTCTGCATTTGGATTACTCATTGAACGTAATGATAAATGTCCAGTACGTCTTTCAATATCTTCACCAATTAACCATATTTGTTTGGTTGGCGCGGCATAATATTCAATACAAGCACCCCAAATATCAGAAAAGCCTTCGTTCATTGCTCCTGATTCTTTTTGGTACGCTAAATTTGCTGTATAACTACAAACCGCGTGACCAATTTCATGACCAGCTACATCTATTGATGTTAAAGCGTCAAAAACTCCTGTTCCACCATCTCCATAAGTCATTCTAGTACCATCCCAAAATGCATTATTATTGTCTGGATAACCTGCAGCAACTAAATTATAATGTACATAACTTTTGATTTGAGCTCCAGCATTATTGAAACTATTTCTACCATGAACAACGCTAAAATAGTCGTATGTTTTTTCAGCTCCCCAATGTGCATCTAAAGCTGCATTATCTTTGTTTGTATTGTTAAACTCAGCAGCTGTCCAATCGTTATTTACATCTGTGAAATTAGTAGATGGATAAGTTGCTGTTCTGGCAGAATTGTAAGTTACTACACCACCACCTCTTGTATTATCGTTTAATACATAAGAAGAACCACTTAATAAAGTTTGGATTTGTTGTGTACCACTATAACGTGTTGCGGCATTTGCAGCTACAACTAATGAAGAATTTTTAAATAATTCAAAACTTTGTGGTTGTTCTATATTTTTTGTAAAAGCAGATTTTGTAGTTTTTGCACCATGGGCGTGTTCTCCTAAATGTTTGATTGTTGCATTATAAAATAAAACCTCACCAGTATTGGCATCAATATATAAATCTCCTCTACTGATTGGATTACTTGCATAAATATCAAATTTGTAAGCTAATTTTACTTGATCAAAAGCACCTTTTTTTTGATCAGAATCAATTACAGGTAAAAATACCAATTCACCTACAGGCATTTGGTAATTAATACGTGCTGCTTCTACAGTGTTTTCCCACATGTATTTCTTGGCACCAGTATACTTTTTGGCCATAGTAAAAGCGTCTTGTGCAGAAATTTGTGGTGTAGTTGAAATATCATCGATGGTATAAAACTCCCCACTCATTGAAGAAACTTTACCTTGTTTAGAATGGATAGCATAAGTAGCAAATTCAACTTTTATCCCTTTGTGAAACAATTGGAATTTCTCATGATTGTAACCTAAATCATCAGTTTCTGTTTTGTATGATCTTAATGCTTGATTTTCTTTAAGTCCCAATTGATCTTTGAAAATAGAAGATGGATCAGAACTCTTAATATTGGAATCTTCTTTAAAAGTAATTAAACTAGGCACCCCATTGCTGTTTAATTCTTTACGTTTTACTTGTCTATCTGTTTCTTGCGCAAAGGCTGTTAACGAAAACAAAGTAAATGTCGCAAAAGCCACATTTCTAAAATTTTGTTTCATAAAATAGTTTTTTAGTTAGTTAATCTATTCAGTAGTAGCTGAATTTTTAACGAATGTATAAAAAATTACGAACAAAATTAACTTTTATTTAACTTTTAGATAAAAAACAAGTATTATCGATAAAATGCAAAAAAAAACGATAAAATTAAAACACAAAAAAACGACTAAGAAGTCGTTTGTTATAAAAATCTGATATTGAATTAATTAAAAGTCATTTCTGGAATTTCACCTTCAATTATTAAAGTAGCATCTGTTGCGTTAATGATAGCTTCAACAGAAACTCCAGGTGCTCTTTCCAACAACTTGAATCCGTTTGGAGTAATCTCTAAAACCGCTAATTCTGTAACTACTTTTTTTACACAACCCACACCGGTTAGAGGCAAAGAACATTTTTTAAGAATTTTAGATTCACCTGCTTTATTGACATGCATCATGGCTACAATAATATTTTCTGCTGAGGCTACTAAATCCATAGCACCACCCATTCCTTTAACCATTTTACCTGGGATTTTCCAGTTTGCAATATCACCATTTTCAGAAACTTCCATAGCTCCTAAAATCGTTAAATCTACTTTTTGAGCACGAATCATCCCAAAACTAAAAGCAGAATCAAAGAAACTAGCTCCGGGTAAAGTCGTGATCGTTTGTTTTCCTGCGTTAATGATATCCGCATCTTCTTCCCCTTCAAAAGGAAAAGGTCCCATTCCTAAAACACCATTTTCAGATTGAAATTCAACCGAAATATCAGTACGAACATAATTAGCTACTAAAGTTGGAATTCCGATTCCTAAATTTACATAGTAACCATCTTTCACTTCTTGAGCAATTCTTTTTGCTATATCTTCTTTTGATAACATAGTTCCTTTTTTATAGTTGTTTTGACATCTTTATATTACATCTTTCGTAAGAAGAGGTTCCGACTGGAATTTCAACAAAACCTGTTTTTATATATAATTGTATCGCTGTTTGAAGCTTGGTATTTGAATATAAAATTAGTTCTTTAACACCCATTTTGGTAGCATTTTCCAAACAACAATTCATCAATAATTTACCATAACCTTTTCCTTGTGCTTCCTCTTGAACAGCCATCTTAGTAAACTCAAGTTCACCGTATTCATTATACATAAGAGCCACCGTTCCCACAGGAATATCGTTTTCTAATACAAAATAAATAGCACCACCTTTGTCGATAATATATTTTTTTGGATTAGAAAGGACTTCAATATCATAAGGTTCTGGAACAAAAAACTTTTCTAACCAAACTAAGTTTAAAGATTTAAACGCAGCTGCTAAGTGCTCTTGATACGAGACAATTTCTATCATAAAAATGTCTAATTAGTTTTTAGCTTTTACCGTTCGTTGTTCTATTCTTTTTTCAAACTTTTCGCCTTGGAAAATACGGTTAACCATAATTCCAGGTATGTGAATTTCATTTGGATCTAAGGTTCCTGCTGGTACTAATTCTTCTACCTCAGCAATAGTAATTTTTGCAGCACCTGCCATACAAGCATTGAAATTACGTGCGGTACCTTTGAAAATTAAATTTCCAGCTTCGTCACCTTTCCAAGCTTTTACGATAGAAAAATCAGCTTTATAAGCCAACTCCATCACATGCATTTTACCGTTAAACTCACGAGTTTCTTTACCTTCTGCTACTTCTGTACCGAAGCCTGCAGGAGTAAAAAACGCTGGAATTCCGGCTTGAGCAGCACGACATTTTTCTGCTAAAGTACCTTGAGGCGTTAATTCTACCTCTAATTCTCCAGAAAGCATTTGACGTTCGAACTCGGCATTTTCTCCTACATAAGAAGAGATCATTTTTTTGATTTGACGTTTTTGCAATAGTAAGCCTAAACCAAAATCGTCTACACCTGCATTATTTGAAATACAGGTTAAATCCGTTACGTTTTTAGTAACCAATTCGGCAATACTATTTTCTGGAATTCCGCATAATCCGAAACCACCTAACATAATCGTTTGTCCGTCTTGAATGCCTTCAAGCGCTTCTTGTACGTTATTTACTTTTCTTGAAATCATAATATAAATTATAGTCCGTCTATTCCCTCTGTATCTGGTTGTGCGTCAATTGGTGTAGCTGTAGAATCTGTTGCGGTTGAATCTGCTACAGCTCTATTTGGTTCTGGTGCGCAATCTACTTTTATAGACATATTAGCTGGTCTTTTGAAGGGTTGCTGTGAAACATTTAGAGTTGGATCTGCTAAACATTTTCGCATAAAAATACCGTAAATTGGCAAAGCTGTTGTAGCACCTTGTCCCATATTTGTGCTTTCAAAATGCGCGGAACGGTCTTCATTACCAACCCAAACTCCAGCGGCTAAATTCGGAACCATTCCGATAAACCAACCATCTGAATTATTTTGAGAAGTTCCTGTTTTACCAGCAACTGGTCCTTTAATATTGTAAGGAACACCTGTTAAGAAATTAGATGGTGCCGAAGCTGCCCAACGCAAACGAGATCCTGTTCCTGATTCGGTAACACCTTCCATTAATTTTATAATGGAATAGGCCACATCTTTATTCACCACATCATGCGATTCTTCTACAGGTTGGTAAATAACCACTCCGTTTTTATCTTCAATTTTGGTGATTAATTGTGGTTTAATATATACACCTTCATTAGCAAAAGTACTAAACGCAGCAACCATTTCTTCAACGGTAATTTCTACAGCACCTAAAGCAATCGCAGGACGATTTGGAATGTTTGAAGTAACTCCTAAATTTTTAGTCATTTCCACAACAGCTGGCGCACCTACTTCATCAATTAAACGAGCTGAAACCGTATTGATAGAATTCGCTAAAGCTTTTTTCATAGAAACCAACCCACGGAATTTCCCATCAGAATTGTTAGGTGTCCAATCTTTATCGTTATTATCTCCTTTTAAAATGGTAAATGGCGAATCCATAATCATATCACAAGGCGATTTTCCTAATCTATCAATAGCAGTTGCGTACACAAAAGGTTTAAAAGTAGAACCTACTTGACGTGCACCTTGACCTACGTGATCGTATTGGAAATATTTATAATTGATTCCGCCTACCCAAGCTTTTACGTGTCCGGTTTGAGGCTCCATGGCCATCATTCCCGTTTGTAAAAAATGTTTGTAATATAAAATAGAATCTATCGGTTTCATGATGGTATCTCTTTCTCCTTTCCAAGTGAAAATTTTCATTTTGGCTGGCACTTCAAAAGATTGTTTGATTTCTGCATCCGATTTTCCATTGATACTCATCACACGCCATCTCTCCGAATTTTTCATGGCTTGGTTTATGATTTTATCCGTTTCTGCTGGAGTAATATCTAAAAATGGAGCTGTTGGATTTTTTTTCTGACGACGATTAAATTCAGGTTGTAAGTTGGACAAATGTTCTTCAACCGCTTCTTCTGCATATTGTTGCATGCGTGAATCAACTGTAGTATAAATTTTTAAACCTGCGGTATACAAATCAATTTTTTCTCCTTTTTCCTCTTCAATGGCTTTGATGATCGGTTTTAATTGTTCGCGCAAGTATTCTCTAAAATAAGTTGCCGTTCCTTCCGCGTGACTTTCCGGTTTAAAATTAATTTTTACAGGCATTTTTTTAAGTTGCGCAGCTTTAGTTTCAGACAAATACTTGTTTTTAACCATTTGTTTTAAAACCGTATTTCTTCTTTCAAAAACTAATTCTTTTCTTTTTTCTTTAGTTGGATTATAGTAAGCAGGGTTTTTCAACATGCCCACAAATAAAGCACTTTCTTCTAAAGTTAGATCTTTAGGTTCTTTACCCATGTAGATTTTTGAAGCCGAACGAATCCCGACCGCACTATTTACAAAATCAACTTTATTTAAATATAAAGCGATGATTTCTTGTTTAGTATATTGTCTTTCTAATTTCGTCGCGATAATCCATTCTTTACATTTTTGAATGATACGGAAAGGTAAAAATTTTGAACCTTCACCATGAAATAAATTTTTAGCTAATTGTTGCGTAATCGTACTGGCACCACCACTTCTTCCTAAACTAGAAATAGCTCGTAAAGTTCCTCTTGCATCTACTCCTGAATGTTCGTAAAAACGTTCATCTTCAGTAGCTACCAAAGCATCTACCAAATGTTTGGGTAAATCTTGATATTTAACCGGAGTTCTATTTTCTTTATAAAATTTTCCTAAAGTTACGCCGTCAGAAGAAATAATTTCTGTAGCGATATTGGTATCTGGATTTTCTAATTCGTCAAAAGAAGGCATTTTTCCGAAAAATCCCCACGAAGCTAAAAGAAAAAATAATATAACGCCACCGAATGTGTAGCCGAATAATTTCCAAAATTTTCTAACGTAATCTGAATACGAAACTTGGTTATTAGTTGTTGCCATATGCTGTTTTTAGTTTCTTTTTTCTATTCTAAATCCTAAATCTGTGATGCCTGGTAAATCAGAAACACCTTGCACTTTACCGGTTTGTCTTACGGCATGTTTTACCTCTAACGTATATTTACCGGCTTTTTCAAAACTGTAATTTTCTTTGTACCACAATTTACTCTCTTTAATATCTGAAAAACCAGTTCCCATTAAAGTCCCATCTAAATGTGCCATTTGATATTCTAAGGTATCTACAAGAACCTTGCCATCGGGCTGATTTAAAGAAACAATAAGAAATAAATTATTGTAAGGATACTCTTTGTTATTTCTTACATTTAAGAATAAATTATAGGCGTTTACCGTATCTTTTTGTTCAAAAGTAAAAGTAGCCGATTTATTTTTCTTCCAAGTCCCGTCAAATTCAAAATAAGTATCGTACACTTGTTTTTTATCGCAAGAAACTATACTTAATAATAAAGTAAAGGATAGTATTTTAAAAAACTTATTGTTCATTTTTCTTAAACGGTTTCTTTTTTCTTTTATTATTATTGTTCGATTTTTTCTTCGGTTGATCAAATCGTGTTAAACTATCTTGACCCACTACATTTTCGAATTTTTTCTCGATATTTAAAGTAGAAACTTCTTCTACATAATCCTCTAATTGTGCGATTTTTTTCCCTTGTTTGTTTAAGGCAACAATTTCTTTAGCTTTATCTGCTTTGATAGTGTGCCAATGAGCTGGTGCATTCGCATATGAAAACCACATTAGATTTTTGAAAATATCTATTTTTTGGCAATAAGCATCTCCTTTATCTGTAAGCAATTTAGTATCCATATCTGGTAAACCTTTTAATGCATCTAAATACGTATCTAATTCGTAATTTAAACAACATTTTAGTTTCCCACATTGTCCGGCTAATTTTTGAGGATTTAGAGATAATTGTTGGTAACGCGCTGCGGAAGTATTCACACTTCTAAAATCAGTTAACCAAGAAGAACAACACAATTCGCGTCCGCAAGAGCCTATTCCTCCTAAACGAGCAGCTTCCTGACGGAAACCTACTTGTTTCATTTCTACACGAATTTTAAATTCACCCGCATATTCTTTAATTAACTGACGAAAATCGACACGATCGTTAGCAGTGTAATAAAAAGTAGCTTTGGAACCATCACCTTGAAATTCGATATCAGAAATTTTCATTTCTAATTTTAATTCGATGGCAATTTCTCTTGCTCGTACTTGAATGGCGTCTTCTTTATTTCGGACACCGTGCCAAATATCAATATCCTTTTGAGTAGCTTTTCTGTAAATTTTAGGCACTTCTGCGTTATCTTTTACATGTTTCTTGTTCATTTGCACACGAACTAATTCGCCTGTTAACGAAACTAAACCTACATCGTGACCAGATTGTGCTTCTGTAGCTACAACATCGCCAATACTTAACGTTACTTTTTCGGTATTTCTAAAAAACTCTTTTCTTCCATTTTTAAATCGGACCTCTACACAATCAAAAGGCGCTTGTCCGCCCGGTAAAGTCATATTAGCCAACCAATCGAAAACGGTTAATTTGTTGCAGCTATCGGTGCCGCAAGTCCCATTATTTTTACACCCCTTTGGTGCACCACCATCGGAAGTTGAACAACTTGTACATGCCATAAATCTATATATTGATCTTCCGAAATGTCGGAATACTTTGCAAAATTAGTTTTGAGGGTAAAGATAGCATTTTTTACCTTAATTTATAATTATGATTTTTGAAGTTTTTATAAACTAAAAAACCTGCCACATTATACTTACGCAACAGGTTTTATTTTCTTGTGGAATTTGGTTTTTAGATTTTGTATGTTAAAGACAACATTACTGTTCGTGGTAAAATATAAGTTTGACTTTCAGAAATTAAAAAATCGGAAATACTAATGTTGTTTTTAGATTTTGTATTGAACACATTATTGACAAAAACTTCAAAAGTAATAGGACTGTTCTTCTTATTATATCGGACTGATGAATTGGCAATTTCGAAATACGTTTTAGTATTCGTATTGTTTTTTGTTTTAAAATTTTCGTAATTCATTTCAAAAACAAAATCTTTAAAAAACCTTATATTAATAGATGATTCGAATGTATCATTCGTGTTTTTAGAATTCGTTAACCCTGATAAACTTCCAAAACCTTTGATATATCCAAAAGAGACATCGGGCCATTTTTTGTTTTGCGTTCTGGCTTTTAACGAAAAGTTTTGATTGGTTCTTTCGTATTTTGAAAGAACTGTATTTACGTTTTGCAAATATGTATTCCAACTCACTGAAGAATTAAAACTCAAATTAAATTTATATATTTTTTTGGAAATTGTTCCGTTAAAACGCCAATTATTTTCCGGATTATTAGTTAGTATTGGCGTAGAAAATTGATTAATTCCATCAAAAACTAATTGATTTCTTAACGAAGTTGCTTTTTTATTGTAATTCAGATTTGCGAACCAATTAAAACTAGTGAAAGAGGTTCGGTTACTGTAATTTAGAGTATAATTATGAAATTTCTCATTTTCTAAAAGAGCGTTCCCTTTAAAAACAGTATTGTAACTTTGTAGCACAAAATTTGCTGCATAATTACTAGCTTCAGCAAATGAATTGACTAATTTATACTTAAAACTTATTTTTTCACGATCACTATACTCATAATCGGCATGAATTTGGGGTTGTAGCAATACTTTAGAAATCGTGTTTTCAGACTTTTGATTGATGTTTACCTGATAATTATGTAAATATAAAATAGGTTTTATTACTAGTTTTTTTATTTTGAACTTGTATTCTAAACCAATAAACATGTTGGTTAAATTATAGTTTAAATTGTTTCCAAAACCATTGGTATTAAAATTGTTACTCGCTCCATTCGTTAAAATTTGATTTTCAGCAGTTGTTAGGTGGGTTTTCCAATTACTAACTCCAATATTCGTATATAAATGATTGGCGGTATTCAAAATCCAATAATGTTTGAATAAAAGATCAATCGTATTGTTGTTAATTTCTTTAGTTTGACGGATCAAATATTCGGTATCTGGCTGAATTGGAATGAAATTGGTTAAAAATGTTTGATTGGTTTTCCAGTTTTTCTCTGGTGTACTATTTTCTAGCTGATGATTGATTACAAAAGTAGTAGTATGTTTTTTAGTTAATTTTTTATGCCATTCTGCATATTGTTTGAACGAATGGTTTTTAGATTGAATGAGATTTTCGAAATAAATAGTTGAGTTTGTGGTAATGGTGTTTAAATCCGTATTGTTATTGTTTTTAGAAAATTGAAACTGTGCATTATATAACCATTTTTCTTTTTTATTTGGCTCGTAATCCAGTTGAATATTTGTAATATTCATTACGTTTTTTGCAAAAGACGTATCACTTTTGTCTTCAAAAAGGGTTGCTGAATTTTGTAGGTATTGGTTTTTAGTTTCAGAAAAACGGGTTATAAATGTTTTAGAAAATATATTGTAACCTGTAAGGCTAATTTTGTTTATTTGTGTATCAAAATTTATGGCACTAAACTGCGATTTGTGATGAACCACATCTGTATTATCATCGGCCAAAGCATTTAAATTAGTTAACTGTTTTCTTTCGTTTAAAAAACTACTATAACCGCCGCTAAAACGGATAACATCCTCGAAGGTAAAGGTGCTTTTTCCAATAGTGTTAATATCTCCAATATAACCGATATTTATTTTTGGTGCATAATAAAACAAACCGGCATGAGCTAAATTAAAATTATTGTCGTTAGCTATTTCTGCAGCGCCTTGTATGTCGCCAAAAACAAACTTCATTTTGTCTTTTTTTAGCTTCACATTCATAGCTAATTGGTCGCTATCGGAAACGTCTTTTAATACACCGTTTGTTGTAAAATTGTCGATAAATTCAATTTTTTCTAAGGCATCAGCAGGAATATTTTCCACGGCTAATTTAGATCCGCCACCAAAAAAAGAACGCCCTTGCACCATGGTTTGTGTTACTTTTTTACCTTGAAAAGTAACACCACCTTTTTTATCTACTTCTACACCGGGCATTTTTTCCAAGGCTTCTTTTAGTTTTCGCTCGTTTCCGTTAGTAAACGATTTTACGTTGAAAGTAACCGTGTCTTTTTTAATTTCTATGGGTTGGTATTCGTATTTTATTACAATTTCTTCAATTTTATTGTCTTTGGGTTGTAAAATAAAATTGTGAGTTTTGTTTTCTGAATTGGCTTCAAAAGTGAGTTTCATTTCATGATAACCTAAATAAGAAACTGTGATTTCGTAGGCAGAAGTGTTGTCTAAAACGAAGGCATATTCGCCAGCACTATTAGTTGTTGAAAATTTTAATTTACTTGTACTGCTTTTTGGGATAGCCATAACATTTACGTTACGTAAAGCTTTGTTATTAGTATCTAAAACTTTGCCTGAAAGCGTGGTTTGGGAAATTCCAAAACTTGTAAAAAACAAGAAGATTATAAATTTTAGCATAAAAACAACTTATTCTTCTTTTATTTTTTGATTGATTAAATTAGTATAATCTAGTTTAGAAATCACAATAGCTGGTTTGGGTTTTTCTAATTTAATTGTTTCTTTAGAAAGTGAAAGTTCTACTAAACCAAATACCGTATTTTTGTCTTGTAATTCCATGATTAATCCCGGCAATCCAAAATATCCGTTAGGTCCAGTTTGAAATGGTATGGTTGGGCAATACCAAGCTGTAACCGTAATTTCTTCAGGTATTTTAGTTTCATAAATATATGTAGTAGTTGCTTTATAACACGTATATCCGTCTATTACTTTAGTTTCCTTTGTGAGTACCCAAATATAATCTCTTTTTTCTTCTATAATATATGTGTTTTCTTTAACAGAACCTGAAGCACCACTAGAATTATTATAACTTAGTACTTTAGTCTCAAAATTTGCATGAACTGTCTTATTAGACTTCGTAAACAAACCACTTTTTATGGCCTCATCTTTACTACAAGTTGCAAATGAAGATTCATTAGCAGTGAAATTCAAACAAAAAATTAAGCTATTGGCTTCTTCTTCAGATTTTAGTAAATGGGATTTTAACCTATCTGATAAAGCATCAAATTTTGGGTTGTGAGTTACAGTCAAATTATATTGAGCTTTTCCGCTTAAGATTTCGTTTTGAGCTGATAAAGTAAAATTACATATTACCAAATAAAATAAAATAAAATATTTATTCATAGATTTAAAATTAACCCTCAATTTAAAACTGAGGGTTTATTAATTTATTTACTTCCGTAAGTATCAGTCATACAAGCTTCCCAAAGAATTGTAGCTTCTGCTTCTGCTTCATCACAAGGTAAAACATCTTGTAAATCTTTTAAATCTGATAAATACTGATCATAACAAGGAAATCTTTTAATTGAAGATACATTAATTTCCTCAATTTCCCCAGCCATAGTTGTAGCTGTAAAAGCAACTAGTGCCATCGCACTAAATAACATTTTTTTCATAAATTTGAATTTTTAAATTAATATTTGCAGTCGTGTTACAAGGCCAATTGTAATAAGCACGGCTGCTTTTTTGTTGAATTTTTGTACAAAACAGCACAAACCTAAAAAAAAAAAAAACGAATTTACAAAATTATTGTAAATAAATATTTATATAATAGAAAAAACTGCTACACTATACCAACGTAATAGATTGGATTTTCTTCTAAAATTCTGACTTTTTAAACTTTCCAATACTCACTATAAAAGTTATTTGTTTCCATTAATTGTTCATGATCTCCATAATGAGATATTGTTTTGTATTAATATGAAATCAAATAGTTATAAATTAGAAGTTAAAAAATTTTACAACTGTTTAAAATTGAATTTTTTTTTATTTGCAAAACAATTTATTTATTCCTCTATTTCCATCAAATATTATAATTAAAAACCATAAAAATTTCAAAAAAAATTAATCAAACCCATTTAAAATTATCATATTTTTCAAACAATGAATAAATTTTTCTTTTTTCTTTACTAATTCTAATAGGTTGTAAGTCTAACGTTCCTAATTATAGTCTATAATTAAGAGTTAAAAAAATTAAAAATTAACGAACTGAAAAATTGGCAAAATTTAGACCT
>CAZULO010000058.1:0-15749 GCA_964621245.1 uncultured Flavobacterium sp. | reverse complement strand
GTTCCGTGTGTGAATTTTTCGGGTTGCACGTAGCCTTGCATTTTAGATTGGATGGCATCATCACCTACAGCATGAGCGGCATCAATAGCTTCTTCTAAATCGCCCACTTCAATACGGTCTTCATTGTATTTGGCCCATAAACCGGCATAAAAGTCGGCTTGTAGTTCCTGACAAACTGATAATTTATTTGCATCTTCTTCACTTACCGATTGTTGTTTTTTGCGTACTTGTGCTGAAGTTCCCAAAACGGTTTGCACGTGATGACCAACTTCATGGGCAATAACATAAGCAATCGCAAAATCTCCTCCTTTAGCTCCGAATCTAGTTTTTAATTCTTCGAAAAAGTCTAAATCCATATATACTTTATTATCAGCAGGGCAATAAAATGGACCAGAAGCAGAAGTTGCAGCCCCACAAGCTGTTTCTACTCCACCTGTAAATAAAATCATTTCTGGTTTTGGGTAATCGCCTAAATTTTCCTCTTGAAATATTTTAGTCCAAGTATCTTCAGTCATGGCAAAAACGGCATTGGCAAAGTCACCAATTTCTTTTTGTTCTGGTGTTAAATTTTTGGCTCCTTCCACTTGCGTTTCTTGTTGCGCAGGTTGCATTTTTTGAATCACGTTGCCAATTTGTTGCCCTTGTTCACCTCCAAAAGTCATTAGTAAAAAGGCAATAATACCGATTAATCCACCGCCGCCAAGTACAGCTTTACCGGTTCCAGACATTCCACGTCTGTCTTCCACGTTGTCACTTCTTCTGTAGTCTTTCCATTTCATAAGCTTATGTTTTAGTTAGTTTTTTAGTGATTTTTAGGTTATTCTTCACCGATTTGGTCAAAATCTTGTTTGTTCGAAATAGGAATAATACTCTTGTATACCGTATAAATCATGGTATAGATGAAGCCTATTGTAAAAAATATTCCCAAGCAAAAAGCAAACAGACCTAAAAGAGCAATAATTCCAGCAAAAAGAATAGCAATTATAAGTGTAAATGGATGTTTGACAGTAAGTTTGGAACTATTTGACATAGCAGTTACTGTCGATTGGTTTTCGAATATAATTAAAGGTACGGACAATACAAATAGAAAAGCAATTAAGAGTTGGATTAGTGTGGCCAAGAACGTTAAATTTAAATAGAGTAGTCCAAGTCCTAAAATATTACTGTAAAGTCCGACTAAAATTGCATTTAAGAATAATGATTTAGCTTGTTGACTTTTGTAGTAGTCGAATAAGTTAAGAAAACTAAAAGGTTGATTTGTGTGTGCTAAATGGTTGATTTTGTAAAAACCTGCAATAAGTGGTGCTGTTAGAATAGCAATTCCTAATGAAATTCCGGCATTTACTGTAATGTAGTTGAAGTTTTTACTAAGTTCTTCACTGGCAAGAACAAAATGTTCGAGTGATGTGATAGCAAAGATTTTTGCAATACCAATGGCAGTTGCTGTAAAGGCAATCAGGCCTAGAAGAAGAATTCCTAAGCCTGAAACCCAAATTGTTTTTTTGAAAGTTTGAATGCTTTCATCAATAATATTCCCTAAATCGGGTTGGTGGTTTTGATTTACTTTGTTTTCGAAATTTGACATCTTGTTTTAAAAAAAAGTTACTGTCAAATTTAGTTTTTTAAAATTAAATACCAAATCTTAAACCTAAATATATATCTGCTTGTTTAGAATTGCTTAGTGCAGCCGATACAATAGAACTTGAACCTACGTAAAAACCATAGATTTTAAAACCGAAACCACTTGTGAATCCAGAAATTTCATTAGCTGTTTGTGGTGCAAAAATTTCAAATTGACGGTATACAAATCTTGGTATGATAGAGTAGGCGTTTTGTGTAGTAGTTACATCACTTTCAGAATCATCTGATATTTTTTGGTTGATCGAAGCGGTAGCATATAATTTATTAGTTAATTTTACATCCGCATACGCTTGGATGGTAGTTGGAAGTTTTACTCTGAATGCTTGAGTTGTTTTTGTTTTTTGGAAGAATTGTGCATTATTTGGTTGCGATAAAATTTCTTCAATTTCAGTTAAACTGTTGGCGCTTTCAAATTGATTTAAATCTAAAGTATTTACGTTTCCTACATTTAAATTATAATTAATAGAAGTATTGCTTTCATCTTTGTAAGACATGCTACCAATGTTTTTTACGGCTAAACCTGTAGAAATGATGTATTTATCACTATTGGCTTCTTTGAAACGGTAAGTTCCTCCTAAATCAAATGCTACACCATTTATACCTTGTTTGAAGAAGTTGCTGTAATTTGAAGAATCGTTGAAGTCGTTTCCTAAAAATCCAGAATAGGCTAAATTGACTTGAGCTGAAGCATTTGCTAATTCGATATCTCCAAGGTTATTTCGGATAGTACCTTGTAAATTTGATGCAGAAAAGTTCGCATAAGCACTAGGGAATAATAATTTTACTGTGGCTCCTGCGTTTACTTGATGGCGCGCTACATCTACGATTTTTCTTGATAATGAGAAATCAATTTCTCCCCAAGTGGCTGCGTTTAAACGTTGGTTTTCTAAAGAAGAAATGGTTGTTTGAGAGATTAAATTACTTAATGCCCCATTTTGTATCGCATCACCTAATTTCGTGTCTACATTAATAATATTAGCTTTAATGTTGGCTAATGTGCTGATGGCGTAGGTCCAATTTCCATTTTTATATGCAACTCCTGGTCCGATTACTAAGGCATCTAAACGTACATTGGCAGCTTCAGAACCATTGAAAAATTTATTTTCTAAATCGGTTCCGTTAATTAAATCGTTAAAAGATACTTTATTGTTTGAAAAATTGATGGAAGTATTAAAAAGGTTTACATCAAATTTCATGTTCATGTTTGAAAATTCTGCGGGGTTGTTATAACCATTTAACAAACCACCACGACTTGAAGTTGAAATTCCTAAAAAATGCTCTTGAGAATAGGCATTAAGCATGCCAAATAAAAGGGCTAAGCTACAAATAAAACGATTTTTCATTTAGGTATAATTTTAAGTTGTTACAATACTAACGATTATAAGTAAGATTTATTCTGCAAAACTATTTAATAATTTTGTAAACCTTATAATTTTTATGAAAACATTTATATTATTTGTTAAAAATAAATTTATGGATTATCTTTGGACAGAATTCACAAATAAAATTCCGGAAAACATGTTTGAATTTCAACAGTATTTAGGCTTTATACTTTTCTTAACCATTTTAACTATAGGTTTTTGGTTGATGTTTTTTTTAGTAGGATTTGTTCAATATTGGATTGGCGGATCTTTAGTAGAATTATACAAAGAAAAGAAAGCAAAAAAATTAGCAGAACAAGGAAAGTAATTTCTTTAGCTATTAAAAATCCCGATTCATTGAATCGGGATTTTTTTTAATAAAAAAAAACCAACTCTTTAATTTGAGTTGGTTTTTTATATTTAGAATTCTCCACCACCATCTTGCGGTTCTTGACCTTTTGGTTTTGGTTCTCTATCTGTTTTTAATTTATTGAATCTGTAAGTAAAGGATACAGAAACCGCACGGACACGCCATTGCATTTCACTGTATGAATTTACCGTAGGTAATTGTAAATCTTGGATTCTTTTTCTAGAATTGAACACATCATTTACATTTAAAGAAATGGTTGCTTTGTCTTTAAGAACATCTTTACTGAAAGCTAAATTCATAGCTGCAATCCCTTTATTTTTTCCTTGCGCTGTTTTCTGACCGGCATTATAAGTTGCATTGGTTTGCCAATCTATTTTATATGGTAAGTTAATTTTTGAAGTTATTCTAGCCGACCAAGTACTCGATTTAAAATCGAAATTTTGATTTACTACATTGTTGTTGGTATCTGTAAATTGGTAATCTCCCTTGGTTTCATTGTAAAAATAGTTTACGTTCGTATTTAATTTCCACCATTTTTTTAGATTATAATTCACCGTCACTTCCATTCCTATTCTGTTATCTTCACCTAAATTAAAAGGAGAATTTATAATTTGCGGAATACCATTAATTAAAACGCCACTTTGAGTTCTCACAATTTGGAAAGAGTCTGTTGTATGGTTTACATATGCGGAAGTACTTAACGTTAGTTTATCCCATTTTTTTAAGTATCCAATATCAAACGCGTCAGTAAAAGCTGGATTTAATTTTGGTTCTCCAATAAATAAGTTAATGTTACTTGTGTAAGAAGAGAAAGGATTAATAAAACGATCTCTTGGACGTGTAATTCTTTTACTGTAATTTAATGAAAGACTACTATCTTCATTCAGTTCATAAGTTAAGAATAAACTAGGAAATAAATTATTGTAATTTCTTTTATTTAGATCGTTAGTCAATAATTGATTGATTTCTAAGTTCGTATTTTCAAAACGTAAACCTGCTAAAACAGAAAATTTGTTGAAAAACTTAGTTCCTAATTGGGTATAAAATGCACTTACATTTTCAATATACTCGAAGTTGTTTGTAAATCCGGCAATGTTGGTGTAGGGGTCATTTTGATTAACTCGTTCTAAAACCTCGTAATCACTTCGGGTATTGGTATAACTTCCTCTGTAACCAGCTTCAAATTGAGTAGATTTACCAATTGGTAAAACGTAATCTGCCTGGAATAAGTTTCTGTTTTGTCTGTCAATTTTATTGGTTTTTTCATCTGATACAAACATTCCGGTTTCTAAAATATTACCATAAATATTTGTAAATTCATCATCTTTATTTAAAGATATAGAGGCGTCAATAGTTAATTTATGTCCGTCTTTTTTGAATTTTTTCAGAAAGTTTGATGTATATTCTACAGCTTCACTATTATTGTCTGAAATATTATCACGTAATCTGGTATTTATAAAGTTTCTGTTTAGTGTGAAATTTTTGTAAACAACGTCTTCATCAGTACTTCCACCATTATTTCTGTAGTTTATGCTGTTTGTCCAAGTAGCAGATTTGTCTTTGTTTAAAAATACTTCCATTCCAAAATTAACATTTGCTCCTTTTCTGTAACGATCTACATTTCTTCTTTCTTCAACATATGTGTTAGCTGCTAAGTTTTCCTGATCGATTTTTGTAGTTCCTGGGTTATTTCTATCATTATACGATATAGTAGAAAACAAATTATAGTTATCTGTTTTTGAATTTATATTTGCTGAAACTCCAGTATTTCTTGGATCTCCTGCTGTAGCAATAAGCGTTCCGTTTAATCCTTTGTTTTTTCCTTTTTTCAATATGATATTTAAAATACCACCACCACCTTCTGCATCATAACGAGCAGATGGATTGGTAATTACTTCAACTTTGTCTATTGCATCGGCTGGTAACATTCTTAGTGCATCAGCTACATTAATTGCTGTAGAAGGTTTACCGTCAATTAATACACGCACACTTTCATTACCTCTTAAGCTAATATTTCCTTCTACATCTACAGCGACACTTGGAATATTATCTAAAACATCTGATACGGTTCCGCCTTTAACCATCAAATCTTGACCCACACTATATACTTTTTTGTCTAACTTGATGTCGACAGTTGTGGTTTCTCCACGAATGACTACTGTATCGATTTGACTAGATTCTGTTTCAAACAGGATATTGCCCAAATTAGTATCTGAAGTAATGGATTGATTTAATTTTTCTTGTGTAGTGTATCCAGGAAATTCAAATTTGATATCGTAATTTCCGTTGTTTAATTCGATGCTGAAATTTCCATTAGCATCTGCTGTTCCACCAGTTATCACTTGTTTGGTGTCGGATTTCGAAATGGTAATTACTGTAAATTCTACAGGAACCGAAGTGGCTTTGTCGATTATTTTACCTGTAAGAAAAACTTTTTTTAACGCTACTTGCGAGAAACCGAAGGTGCTAACAAGTAAGAAAGATACTAATAGAGTAGTTTTTTTAAATAACATAGTGCTTTACATTTTACACGACAAATGTAAGATGCCCACTTTCAATTATTTATTAAATCTATGTTAAATGATTTTATAAAACTGTGTTAATTAATTCAGTTGGTCGAGCAATAATTGCTTTATGTCGATTCGTTACAATTGGTCGCTCTATCAATTTTGGATTTTGAACCATAGCTTCAATAATTTCTTTGTCGGATATGTTTTTACCCTTAAAATTTTCAATCCACACCTTTTCTTTTTTTCTAACTAATTCAATAGGAGTGATGTTTAATTTTTTTATCAACGATTCTAATTCGGAATAAGTAGGTACTTGTTCTAAATAATTGACAATTTCAAAGGGTACATTTAAATTTTTTAAAAAAGTTACACCTTCTCTTGATTTTGAGCAACGATTATTGTGGTAAATGGTTATCATAATTATTTTTTTTGCAAAGGTAATAATTGTATTTTAGTGCACTTAAAAAAAACACTATGTATATTGAACAACTACAAAAATTTAAAATCAATTTAGGGTCTTATTTGGTTATTCCTCTTTTTTTTATGAGCCTGATGGCTTATAATTATTTTGAAACTAAAGGATTGGATACTGCTGTTGTACTAAAAAAAATGACAGATTCATTTGGAGTTAATGCTACATTTGTGTTGTTGATTGCGCCATTATCTTTTTTATTGTTTGTTGTGTTGTTATATAACAAATATGTTCAAAATAATTCGGTTCGAATTTTAACTACTTCCCGAGCAAAAATCGATTGGAAACGTGTTTTTTTCTCCTTTGCACTTTGGAGTTTTATAACTATTTTGACTTCTTTACTAAGTTATCTAGCTGCTCCTTCAGATTTTGTATTTAATTTTAAACCTGAAAAATTTGCTGTTTTTTTTGTTTTAGCTTTGCTTTTCATTCCTTTACAAACAAGTTTTGAAGAATATTTGTTTCGTGGACACATGCTACAAGGTTTGGGTTTAGCTACAAAAACAAGATGGGTTCCGCTTGTAGTGACTTCTTTTTTGTTTGGAATTATGCATATTGCCAATCCAGAAGTTGATAAATTAGGGTTAATTATTCTGTTTTATTATATCGGAACGGGATTGTTTTTAGGCATTTTAACCTTAATGGATGAAGGCTTAGAGTTAGCTTTAGGATTTCATGCGGCAAATAATTTAGTTGGGGCTTTATTGGTAACATCTGACTGGTCCGCTTTTCAAACCCATTCGATTTTAAAAGATGTTTCCGAACCAAGCGCTAGCATTCAAATCTTTATTCCTATTTTGGTTATTTTTCCCATTTTACTGTTTATTTTCGCTAAGAAATACCAATGGAAAAATTGGAAAGAAAAACTTTTTGGATCGTTACAAACTCTTGAACAGAAATAGAAATGAAATCTTATTTACACCCTGATTTTGCTTTAAATGGCAAACGATTCTCGTATTTAGAACTATTATCTGAAGCCCTATATTTAAAAGAAAACGGTCAATCGTATGAAAAAGCAATTGGTGCTTTTTTGTGTGAATGGTTAAATAACGAATCGTTTGTTTTGGTTCAAACTTCGGGATCTACTGGAAAACCTAAAAAAATAGTATTGACCAAAGAGGCTATGATAGCATCTGCAAAAGCTACAGGTTTGTTTTTCGATTTACAACCTAATATGACGGCTTTATTGTGCTTACCAGCAGATTATATTGCAGGTAAAATGATGTTAGTTCGTGCTATGACATTAGGATTGTCGCTAGATGTAGTAGCGCCCAATAGTTCTCCTTTATCGGATAAAAAATACGATTTTGTTGCAATGGTTCCGTTACAAGTCTCACAAATAATTGACCGGCTTCATTTGGTTCGAATATTATTAGTAGGTGGCACAAAAGTTAGTGTGCAATTGGCTTCTGATATTCTTTCCAGAAATGGTAACGTTTATGAATCTTATGGGATGACAGAAACCATATCTCACATTGCGATTAAGAAAATAGGCGAGCAGGTATTTACTATTTTACCTCATATACAAATTGAACAAGATGAAAGAAAGTGTTTAGTGATCACTGCAGAATCTCTTTTTGTAGAAAAAATTCAGACGAATGATATTGTAGAACTTATAAACGACCGACAATTTATTTGGAAAGGAAGATATGATTTTGTCATAAACTCTGGTGGTGTAAAAATTTTTCCCGAAGTTGTGGAAGATCTACTGGCTCCTTTTTTTACGGTTCGTTTTTTTATTTATGGTATTCCTGATGCTCGTTTGGGTGAAAAAGTAGTTTTACTAATAGAAGGTAGTTCTTTTTATGTAAACCAAGATATTTTTAATGTACTTTCAACTTATCAAAAACCTAAAGAAATATTTTTTGTTTCTCAGTTTGTAGAAACAAAAACGAATAAGATTGATAGAAAGAAAACCATTGGAAATTTGACATAAAAAAAGTGTCACACTAATAAAAAATCTGAGTTGTAATTAAATTCTTTTTTTGTAGATTTTTTTCCAGTATGACACTAATAAAATTCTTTATAACCAAATCAAATTATTAAATTGTTTCGAAAAGATTAGTAAATTTAAAAAATACTTATCAATATCACAAGTAATTTATTAATTATTTTTGATTTCTGTTTTGATAAAGAATTGTTTGGTTTTAATTTCAATTTGATTTAGTTCGATTTTTTCATCTATTTTCAGCTCTTGAACTTCAGTAGTTGGGTTGATTCTAACCGTTTTTCCATTTAGAATAATATCTACTGGCATTTTAAAATTAGGAATTACATTTGTCCAATTGAAACTTATTTTTGAATCTGATTTTGACAGTACTAATTTAGGGATTTTGGTTGTAGTTAAATATTGTTCAAAAACCGGTGTTAAATCCATTCCGCTTTCTTTATTGAAATAGTCAACTACAGTTTTAGTATCAATAATTTGTTTTTTATACGTTTCGGAATAATCGTATAGTAATTTCCACCATTTTGTATCATTATTTATGATGTGTCGAATTGTATTTAGCATTAATGCGCCTTTATAATACATGTCGCCACTTCCTTCTCGATTAACGCCAAATTGTCCGATTATTGGTCTGTCGTTGCGTACACTTCTTGCTTGTCCATTTACATATTTGATGGCTTCTTCGTAGCCTTTCATACATTCAATAAACACTGTTTCGGTGTAAGTAGTAAAGCTTTCATGAATCCACATATCTGCGATGTCTTTGCTGGTGATACTATTTCCAAACCATTCGTGACCTGTTTCATGAATCGTAATGTAATCAAAAAAAAGTCCTGCTCCCGTTCCAGATAAGTCCATCCCAAGATATCCTTTTTTGTATTTGTTGCCATAAGCTACAGCACTTTGGTGTTCCATTCCTAAATAAGGTGTTTCCACTAATTTATATCCATCATCAGTAAAAGGATAGTTTCCGAATTTACTTTGAAAGCAGTCCATCATTGGTTTTACATCATTTGCAAAATGTTCGCGCGCAGTTTCTTCGTTATAGCGTAAAACGTAATAATCTAAATCTAAACCTTGATGTTGGTCGTGAATATGAACGTAATCTGCAATATTGACTGTAATATCATAATTATTTATTGGATTTTTAACTTCCCAATCCCAGCGGGTATAGCCATTTTTTAAATCGGTTGAGCCTGTAAATCTACCATTAGATACATTCATTAATCCGTTTGGTACGGCTACTTTTATACTGGCACCATTATCGGGTTCATCTGTTTGAGAATCTTTGCAAGGATACCATAAACTAGCTCCCGTTCCTTGTACAGCAACAGCAATCCAAGGGTTTTCTTTTTTGTCTTTTGTGAATATAAATCCACCATCCCAAGGTGCGTTTTTGGCAATTATAGGATTTCCGGAATATTGAAATAGTATGGTTTGAGTTGTACCTTTTTTTAATTTTTCAGGGAATTCAATAAAAACGGCATTGAATTCTCGCGTATATTTTAGTTGTTTTTTGTTCCAAATTATGGTTTCAATTTTCATATTTTCGAATAAGTCGACTTGGATTTTTGAAGTCGCATCGTCCACTTTAAAAATAATTTCATTTTGACCACTAATTGATTTTTCAGTCGGATTGATTTTGATATCTAAGTTATATCTTACTACATCGTAACACGTACGTTCTTCCCGTAATCCGCCTTGTAACGAATCTTTACGAGTAAAATTTTGTGCTTGTAATTGATTAATACTCCAAAGAGCAAGGAAAAATAATAGTGTTTTTTTCATTTTAAAAATAATTATAGTATAAATCTCTTAAAAATAATTTCCAAATTAAAATTAGTAGTAAAAGAATAAAAGAAAAAGCTCTCGGATGTGAAAGCCATTCAAATTTATTTGGTTTGTTTTCTATTTTCATAAAAAATTACTAATTAGTAGTAGGTTATGATTTTTTGTTACGGTTTTAAAGCCATTTTCAATCCCAAACCAATTATAATTGCTATCAGGAAACTCAATAGAGTACCTAATAATATGTATTCGGTTAGTTTTTTGTCTTTTGCATTGGTTAAATCCCCAAATCTGAAAATAGATTTTGCGGCTAATAAATATCCTATTCCTTCAAAAAAATTCATCACAATAAATAAAACGATAAATAAACGTTCTAAAATTCCAATATATAAACCGGCATTTTTTAGAGATTCATTGTTGTTGACTTGCAATTCATTTTCCCAACGTTGAAAAAAGGATTTAATTACTAGAGGCGTTACAGAAACCGTAAGAATCAAAGCTAATAGTAGAGATAGAATTTTGTCCGCGTAAATCCATTCCACATTTAAATCTAAAGGAAAATAATATTGAACCACTACTAGCAGCGCTATGAGATGGATAAGTTGGTCTACTAAAAAGGCATTAAATTTAGCTAGAATTCCTTTTTTAACTATATAAATTTTAGCTACATCAATTATATAATGCGAGATTAAAAGTGCGATTATCCCCAAATAATATTTCCAAATTTCTGTTGTGAAAAGTAGTAGTAATAAGAAAAAGTGAACGGCAATATGATAATATAAATATTTAGAAGTAATTCCTTTTTGATTTCTTTTTTTGACCCATTTACTAGGTTGAAAGGTAAAATCACCCAGGAAATGTGCTAGTAGCAGTTTTAATGTAAAAAGTATCATAAGGTTTTAAGTTTTTGGTTGGCTACAGCAATATAATCCATAATTTCATAATATGATGCGGCTTTCAGTTCTCTACTAATTTGACTCTGCGGTTTGTTTAAAATTTCGGCAATTTCTGTTTGATTTAGTTTCGGATTATCTAGTAAACACACTATCGTTTTGCACATATTATTTGTCCATTTTTCAGTTAAAGCACGAACTAATTGTAATTCTGCCTGCAATTCATTATTGATTTGAATTTCAGTTGTTTTGATACTGATTTTTTTCTTTCCTAGTAGTTCAAAAGCTTCGCCAGAATTAACAAATGCACTTCCATTTGAAGTTGTTATACTTTGGCCTTGGTAGTTTTTTTCTCCAATTCCGATACTAATGCGAACATCTATTTTCGGAAGCTGTTTTAGGGTTGCAATTAAGTATAAAGCAGCTTGAATTGAAGTGTCAATGGTAGTTTCTAATTGAAAGCTATCGCCTCTGTAAATATCCCAGACTGTATACTTTTCACCAAATGTTGCTAAACTTTTTTCTAAAACAGGCAACCAAATTTCGGTAGCTATTTTTTTAGATCTAATAATATCACCTGTTATAATTGCGATCATACCTTTTTTCTTTAGATACAAATATAACAAAAAAATGTTATATTTTATTTTATATTGAAATAATGTTATAATTGGTATTTATGATAAAAAAGTGATATAAAAAAATCTACTATAAAATAGTAGATTTTTTAAATTATAAAGTGTTGAGATTATACTTGTATGACACCTAAATTAAATTTTTTCTCAATAGGCGAGTGATTGGCTGCTTCAATTCCCATAGAAATCCAAGTTCTGGTGTCTAATGGGTCGATGATGGCATCTGTCCATAAACGAGACGCGGCATAATAAGGAGAAACTTGCGCGTCATATTTTGCTTTTATCTTATCGAATAATTCTTTTTCTTTGGCTTCATCTACAACTTCTCCTTTTCCTTTTAAAGAAGCAGCTTCAATTTGTGCCAATACTTTTGCTGCTTGTGTTCCGCCCATAACAGCTAATTCGGCACTTGGCCATGCGAAAATTAATCTTGGATCGTATGCCTTTCCACACATGGCGTAATTACCGGCTCCGTATGAATTTCCAACAACCACTGTAAATTTTGGCACAACAGAATTTGCTACTGCATTTACCATTTTGGCCCCGTCTTTAATGATGCCACCATGTTCGGATTTACTTCCTACCATAAACCCAGTAACATCTTGTAAAAACACTAAAGGAATTTTCTTTTGGTTACAATTTGCAATAAATCGGGTTGCTTTATCGGCACTTTCAGAATAAATTACGCCACCAAACTGGATTTCACCTTTTTTAGTTTTAGAAACTAAACGTTGATTGGCTACAATTCCTACCGCCCAACCATCAATTCTTGCATAACCTGTAATTATGGTTTGTCCGTAACCTGCTTTGTATTCATCAAATTCCGAATGATCCACTAAACGTTTGATAATTTCATTCATATCGTATTGATCTGTACGTAATTTAGGTAAAATTCCGTAGATATCTTTAGGTTCTAAGGCTGGTTTTGCGGGTGTTTCTCTATTGAAACCGGCTTTATCATAATCACCAATTTTAGAAACTATACTTTTAATTCTGTCTAAAGCTGCAGCATCATCTTTGGCTTTAAAATCAGTCACACCAGAAATTTCACAATGTGTTGTAGCACCTCCAAGTGTTTCATTGTCAATTGTTTCACCAATAGCTGCTTTTACTAAATAGCTTCCTGCTAAGAAAATACTTCCCGTTTTATCTACTATTAACGCTTCGTCACTCATAATTGGTAAATACGCTCCACCAGCCACACAACTTCCCATTACTGCAGCAATTTGGGTGATTCCCATGCTACTCATAATGGCATTATTACGGAAAATGCGTCCGAAATGTTCTTTATCTGGAAAAATTTCATCTTGCATAGGTAAATATACACCGGCAGAATCTACCAAATAAATAATTGGTAATCGGTTTTCCATGGCAATTTCTTGCGCTCTTAAGTTCTTTTTTCCTGTAATTGGAAACCAAGCTCCTGCTTTTACAGTGGCGTCATTGGCTACAACAATACATTGTTTTCCTTTGATGTATCCAATTTTAACAACGACACCTCCAGAAGGACAACCGCCATGTTCTTCATACATTCCATCTCCTACAAATCCACCGATTTCAATCGATTGCAAATTGCTATCTAATAAATAATCAATACGTTCACGAGCAGTCATTTTACCTTCTGCGTGTAACTTATCGATACGTTTTTGACCACCACCTAATTTTACTTTCGCAAACTTTTGTAGCATGTCAGATACTAATAATTTGTTATGATCTTCGTTTTTATTAAAATTAATGTCCATTTTTATAGTTGTTGTTAGATGTCTAATTCAAATGTTTGTCTAAATATTTCTATGGTAGGATTTAACTCCATAAAATGTTTGTATTTTTCATCGTTAGTATAAATTACTTTAGGTTTATAGGTCTCTATAACTGTAATTTTAATTTTAACGTCGTAATTGCGTAAATTAGTTTTTAGGTAGCCTATTAATTCAGAATTTGAGTTTTCAAAATCTTCTTTTGAGCCTTGGTTGGGAAACTCTAATAAGATATTTGTTCCCATTAATACTGGTTTGCTTAATCTCATGTAACTGGCAAACAGTTTTTTTCCTTTATTTTCTAAGATTTCAATAAAGTCATTCCAATGTTTGATGGCATCTTCTTGAGTGAAAGGATCGGCTAAATGCTCGCCAACTGCGATACTTTCTACTTTAGATTGATTGGAAATATCTACTTTTTGTTTTAATCCTTTTATGGATAAAGAAGAAACTTTTTTTAAGCCTTCTATTTTAGGAGGTAAGCTTTGCTGAATTTGTTCTATTTTCTCTTCAACTTTTTCTTCCTTTTTTTGAATGGTTTCTACTGAAGTAACTTTCGTTTCAGTTTGCGAAACAATTTCTGGTTGAATTTGTGTTATTGAAGGTTGTGTTTCTTTCTTTTTTTGAAAGAAATCAGAAGGAATTATAAAGTATTTAGCTTTTTTTTTTCGGCATCATGTGTTAATGAAGCCAATTGCATTAAAGTTAATTCTACGAAAAGTCGTTGATTTTGGCTCACTTTGTATTTTAAATCACAAGCATTTGCGGTTTCAATTCCAGCAAGTAAAAAATCTTGAGAAGCTTTTTGTGCTTGTTGTGCAAATTGTTGTTGTGTTTGTTCGCTCACTTCAAGCAATTTAAGAGTTACGGGATTTTTACAAACCAATAAATCTCTAAAATGTGAAGCTAAGCCAGTAATAAAATGGTGTCCGTCAAAACCTTTGGCTAAAATATCATTATAGGCCAATAATAATTCGGGAATGTTATTCTCTAAAATTAAATCGGTAACGTTAATATAATAATCGTAATCTAGTACGTTTAAGTTTTCGGCAACTGCTTGTCGGGTTAAGTTATTTCCACAAAACGAAACAACACGATCAAAAATAGACAAGGCATCACGCATGGCGCCATCTGCTTTTTGAGAAATGATTCGTAAAGCTTCCTCTTCAAATTGCACATTTTGGTTTTGTGCAATATCCATTAAATATTCTTTCGTGTCGTTTATAGTGATTCTTTTGAAATCAAAAATTTGACAACGCGATAGAATAGTGGGAAGAATTTTATGTTTTTCCGTGGTAGCTAATATAAAAATAGCGTGTTTTGGTGGTTCTTCTAATGTTTTCAAAAACGCATTGAATGCAGAAGTTGAAAGCATGTGTACCTCGTCAATAATGTATACTTTATATTTTCCTGTTTGTGGTGGGATTCGAACTTGGTCGATAATACTTCTAATATCATCAACCCCATTATTTGAAGCGGCATCTAATTCGAAAACATTAAAAGAAAAATCCTCATTTGGGTCATCATAACCTTCTTGATTGATTTTTCTAGCTAAAATCCTAGCACAAGTTGTTTTTCCTACACCACGAGGTCCTGTGAATAGTAAGGCTTGGGCTAAATGATTGTTTTCAATGGCATGTAATAAAGTATTAGTAATAGCCTGTTGCCCAATTACATCTTTAAATGTTTGAGGTCTATATTTTCGGGCTGATACTATAAATTGTTCCATACGTAAATTTCGATAGCAAATATAGATTTTAAAAGTAAAAAGTCAAAAGTAAAAAGATAAAAGTTATTAATAAATTTAAAAAAATCAATTTCATAAACAATATCAAGTTCAAAAATCAATTTCAACTATTTTATAACACAGATTTGAGAAATTAAAGAAATTTTAAAAATCTATACAAAAGGTTTTCTCATAAAAAAACTTCCAACTTCAGGCTTCCAACTCCCAACTTTGGTTATCTTTGCCTCGCAGACCGCCTTATCGTCGTTTCGATTTATCGGAAGGGAGGAAAGTCCGGACACCAAAGAGAAGCATAGCGGGTAACACCCGTCGGTAGGTTTTGAGTTTTTCAAAATTTGCAAGGACAAGTGCAACAGAAAGTATGTACAGGTAATGCTGTAGTGAAACCAGGTAAACTCTATGCGGTGAAATTTCAAGTATATCAGCAGCTTCCAATTCGTTGGAATAAGGGCTTCTCGTCCGATGTTGAAGGGTAGAAAGATGGAACTTATGAGTAATTATAAGTCTAGATAAATGATAAGGTATTTTTGTATGTGTTTTATCCTAAAATTTTGGGAATGAAATGTATGCAGAAAGAACAGAATCCCGCTTATAGGTCCGCATTTTTTTCAATTTAATTTGTTAATGATT
>CAZULO010000057.1:1647-15830 GCA_964621245.1 uncultured Flavobacterium sp. | reverse complement strand
TTTTGATGTTTAAAATCGAAATTTCATTTGGCGTTGTAGCATTACTAAATTGATCTAAAACCATTGTTCCATCTGAAGAAACAGAAGCAGTATGCGTTCCAGAAATGGATGTCAATTGAAATGTATTTCCTGATTTTAAATCTACTTGATACAATTGTCTGTCTAAACCATTATTGGCTGTTCCGATGTAATTGATTTTAGAATTCGACGCATCGAAACCTAATAAATTAGTCACCACCACATCTTTAAAAGCTAAGTTTTTTATTAATTTTCCATCTGTATTGTATAAATACATTTGGTTGTATCCGTTAAAATCCGTTTGATAAATAAATTGATTTGGATTGTTTGGTACGAAAGTTAAAGCATGTTGCGGTTCAACCCAAGTTGTTGCTTTTTCTTCGAATAACGTTTTTACGAAAGCACCAGTTGTAGCATCGTACTTGTTAAATTTTAAATGATTTTGGTCACGATTTAAAATTCCAATAAAAATATGTTTTCCAGTTGGTTCCCAAGAAACCATGGTTAAATATTGCTCTTTTGGTTCACCAGTTTGAAGGGTTACTTTTTTACCAGAAGCCAAATCATAAACCACTAAAGTTACGTTTTCACTGGTCATTCCTGCCATTGGATATTTGATATCTTTATTGATTGCTTCGCGTTCGTTCCAGTTGATAATTGGATAATTACCCACCATTGTTTCATCTTTACGATAATACGCTAATTGTGTTCCTGAAGCATTCCACCACATACCACTATCGATTCCAAATTCTTGACGGTGCACATAATCAGAACCATTTACAATTGCTGGGTTTTCGTCGTTTGTTACCTCAATTGTTTTATTGTTTGTTGTAATTCTGATATTATTATCTTTTAACCATGCTACATTATTGTTTGATGCGAATTTAGCTTGAGTTCCTTCATTTGAATACCCAATTTCTGAGGTGATTTGTTTCGTAGTTACATCGTAAACCACATTGTGATTTTTTGTTTTTGAAGCAACTACTGTTTCAAAAGTAGTAGAAGTTTTCCAAGTAATTGAAGTTGGGAACGTTCGTAAAGTGAATTCTTCGGTTGGAAATTTAGCTTTTAATGCGGCTTCAAAATCTGCTTTTGTTGCAAGTGTAGTGGCTGTCCAACCATTTGTAGCACTTTTCTCTAATAAATTAGTAAAATCAGTACTTAAATAGGTGATGGATTTTGAATCTTTTCGCCATTGTTGCGCCACCATTGAAGTTGGTGCGTATTTTCTTGGTCCAGTTACGGTTTCTTCTATCGTTAACTTTTGGGCAAAAGAGAGACTTCCGACTAAAAGAAAACTTAAAATGTATTTTTTCATTACTTACTATTTGATTGTCTATAAGATGTTAAAAATAAGAATTTGTTACAAAAAAATCCGACTCATTTCTAAATCGGATTTTGATATATTTTATGTTTGTATTAATCTAAATTCATGTTGTCTCTAGTGTTTTTCTGCACTGCAATGGCACCAAATAAAGCCAAAAGAAAAGCAAAGGCATAAAAACCTTTTTCACTTGGTAAAATAGTAGCGTTCCATAATCCTACGGCTAAAAGTACAATAGATAAAATTGTTGCAAACCAACAAATTCCATAATATAAATCGGTAACAGGAATTTTTTCTAGTTTATCTCTAACGCTTTTCTGAAGTGAAACTACCGCAAACATACCAAACATTAAAATTGTAAAATAATATCCTTTTTCGTTTAGAAGCATTTCAGCTCGTGCCAAACCAACTAAATATCCAATAGTTCCAGCGCCCATCGCTACCCATGAAGCCGCAATAAATGCAGCAGAAGTTTTTTGTTGTGCCATAAATTTTAGTTTTTTCAAATATACTTAAATCTTTATCATTTCAAATATATTATAAAATATTTAGTTCTTTCATACAAGTATGCATCATTTGATAGGTTCTTTCTATATCATTATCTAAACCAATTGAAAAACGAATCAAACCATCTGTTAATCCCATTTCTGCTTGTTCTTCTAACGGAATTTCAGACGAAGTTGACGTTCCAGGTGCGCTAAATAGGGTTTTGTAAAAGCCTAAACTCACGGCCAAGTATCCTAAGTTTCTTTCTTGCATTAATTCCATCAAAGCATTTGCTTTGTCTAAACTTCCTACGTCAATAGTCATCATTCCTCCAAAACCATATTCTGGATTAATCATGTTTTTATATACTTCATGACTTGGGTGACTCGTTAAACCAGGATAAACGGTTTTAATCCCATCTGCTTCAAATTTATGAGCTAAATACATGGCATTATGACTGTGTTGCTTCATTCTAATATGTAAGGTTCTTAAGTTTTTCATCACCGAAGCCGAACGTAAACTGTCCATAGTTGGACCTAACAGCATACTTGCGCCAGAATTTACATTTTTTAAACTATCAATAAATTCCTGACTTGCACAAGTTACCCCACCAACCGTATCTGAACTTCCATTGATGTATTTGGTTAAGGAATGAATCACAATATCAGCACCTAATTTAGCTGGAGAAACTGATAAAGGAGAAAACGTATTATCTACGACTAATTTAATGTTGTGTTTTTTAGCAATTTTAGCTAATGAAGCAATATCTGCCACTTCTAGAAGTGGATTACTAACGGTTTCACAGTATAAAACTTTAGTATTCGGAGTGATTGCTGCTTCAACGCTATCTAATTTAGTAATGTCTACGAATGTTGTAGTAATGCCAAATCTTGGAACGAAATTCTTTAAAAAAGCATACGTTCCACCATAAATAGTTCTACTAGAAACCACGTGATCTCCTTGTCCGCAAAGTTGTAAAATTGTTGGAGTAATAGCGCCCATTCCAGATGCAGAAACATTTGCGGTTTCGGTTCCTTCCATAGCAGCTAAGGCTTTGTCTAAGTATAAATTACTTGGTGACGAATGACGGGAATATAAATAACAGCCTTCTGCATTTCCTTCAAAAGTATCAAACATGGTTTTAGCCGATAGGAAAGTGTAGGTGGAAGAATCTGAAATAGAAGGATTAACACCTCCGAATTCTCCAAAATATTGTAAATCTTGGATTTGGTCTGCTGGATTAAATTG
This sequence comes from uncultured Flavobacterium sp., assembly GCA_964621245.1. Taxonomy (GTDB): domain Bacteria; phylum Bacteroidota; class Bacteroidia; order Flavobacteriales; family Flavobacteriaceae; genus Flavobacterium. The sequence continues at coordinate 12,754 of CAZULO010000057.1, read as the reverse complement.
TTTCATGTTGTTTAGTTTTATATTCATCAAATTTGAATATAAAAAATTAATATTTCAATATATGTCTAAATTTTTAGAATAAAAATCTATAAAAACGATTAATTTTAGATTTATACACTAAAAGACTAATTAAAAGTCAAAAAAAAATGATATATTTGCTTTTAGAAAAAAAATAGAACAACACAACACCATGGATGCAACAGATAAAAAACTACTAGAATTAATGCAAATTGATTCCAAAAAAACAACTAAAGAACTTTCAAGCAAGTTAAATCTATCTGTTACTGCAGTATACGAAAGAATTAAAAAGTTAGAACGAGAAGGGATTATTAGCAAATATGCCACAATTTTAGATAAAACTAAAATTAATAAAGGCTTTGTGGTTTTTTGTCACATCAAATTAATTAAACATTCAAAAGATTTAATTTCAGAATTTGAAAAAGAAGTAGTCACCTTAAACGAAGTATTAGAGTGTTTCCACGTAAGCGGCGATTACGATTATATTTTGAAAATTTGTGTGAAAGATATGGAAGAATATAGAGAGTTTATGGTAACCAAACTAACCACTTTACAACATATTGGTAGTACGCACAGTACTTTTATGATTGGAGAAGTGAAAAATTCAACCTCATTTATTCTTAATTAAAAATATTGAAGTTTTTTGCTTAATTATCGGTACTTATTTAGTGAAAAACTTTACTTTTGTAGTCGGAAAATACACAACAATCATTTTATAAAATAACTATTTATGAGTCAATTTGATGTAACCATTATTGGTTCTGGACCTGGAGGATACGTAGCGGCAATTCGTTGCGCACAATTAGGATTTAAAACAGCCATTATCGAAAAATATGCAACACTTGGTGGAACTTGCCTTAACGTAGGTTGTATTCCATCAAAAGCTTTACTTGCTTCTTCACATCATTATGAAGAATTGCAACATTTCGCAGATCACGGAATTGAAGTATCTGGTGAGGTAAAAGTGAATTTAGAGAAAATGATTGCTCGTAAACAAGCCGTGGTAGATCAAACTTCTGGTGGTGTAAAATACTTAATGGATAAAAATAAAGTTACTGTTTTTGAAGGTGTAGGTTCGTTTGAAAGCGCTACTTCAGTAAAAGTAACTAAAGCAGATGGTTCTTCTGAAGTAATTGAATCAAAAAATATAATTATAGCGACAGGTTCTAAACCTTCTTCTTTGCCTTTCATTACATTAGATAAAGAAAGAATTATTACCTCTACGGAAGCTTTAAAATTAAAGGAAGTTCCAAAACACTTAGTAATTATTGGAGGCGGAGTTATCGGTATCGAATTAGGTCAAGTGTATTTACGTTTAGGAGCGCAAGTTTCTGTCGTAGAATTTATGGATCGAATTATTCCAGGAATGGATGCTTCTTTATCTAAAGAATTGACTAAAGTTCTGAAAAAACAAGGTATGAAGTTTTACACGTCTCACAAAGTGCAATCGGTAGATAGAGCAGGAGATGTGGTAACCGTGAAAGCAGAAAATGCAAAAGGAGAAATCATCACTTTAGAAGGTGATTATTCTTTAGTTTCTGTGGGTCGTCGTCCTTATACGGATGGCTTAAATGCAGAAAAAGCAGGTGTTAAAGTTACAGAAAGAGGTATGATTGAAGTAAACGATCATTTACAAACTTCTGCTTCAAATATATATGCAATAGGTGACGTAGTTCGTGGTGCGATGTTAGCACATAAAGCGGAAGAAGAAGGGGTAATGGTTGCTGAAATTTTAGCCGGACAAAAACCACATATCGATTATAACTTAATTCCTGGTGTAGTGTATACTTGGCCAGAAGTTGCCGCTGTTGGAAAAACAGAAGAACAATTAAAAGCTGCTGGAATCGAATTCAAAGCAGGAAGTTTCCCTTTTAAAGCATTAGGAAGAGCTCGTGCTGGTGGTGATACAGACGGATTTGTAAAAATCTTAGCGGATGCTAAAACAGATGAAGTTTTAGGTGTTCACATGATTGGTGCGCGTTGTGCCGATTTAATCGCAGAAGCCGTTACAGCTATGGAATTTAGAGCCTCTGCAGAAGATATTTCAAGAATGTCTCACGCACATCCAACTTTTGCAGAAGCCATCAAAGAAGCTGCATTAGCAGCAACTGGAAACAGAGCATTACACGTGTAATATTATAAAATACAATACTTAAAATCCCAAATTCCTTAACTGGAGTTTGGGATTTTTTTTGCTCAAATTTTAACACAATTGTTAATAACATTTCAAGTAATATTCGGAGCCAAAATTGTAATTTTGTAACATGTTTGCATTGGTCGATTGTAATAATTTTTATGTGTCTTGCGAGCGTGTTTTTCAACCTCAATTTCTTAAAAAACCAGTAGTCGTGTTATCCAATAACGACGGTTGTGTGATTTCTAGAAGTGATGAAGCAAAAGCGCTTGGCATCGCTATGGGTGTGCCCGAATTTAAAATTAGAACCGAAATCAAACAACATCAAATCGCCGTTTTTTCTTCCAATTATGCCTTGTATGGCGATTTAAGTAAACGAGTCATGGAAGTACTTTCAGATTTTACACCAGATATTGAAAATTACAGTATCGACGAAGCGTTTCTTAATTTTAAAAATACGAATACAACCCATTTTGAAACGTGTGGTTTACAAATGAAACAACGGGTGCAAAAGTGGATTGGAATTCCAGTTTGTGTAGGTTTTGCTGAAACCAAAGCATTAAGTAAAATTGCCAATCGAATCGCTAAGAAATTTCAAGATAGAACGGGAGGAATTTATGTCATCGATACAGAAGAAAAACGAATTAAAGCCTTAAAATGGACGAAAGTCGAAGATATTTGGGGAATCGGCTATCAATTGGCTAAAAAAATGAAAGCATTCGGAATGGTTTCGGCACACGATTTTACCTTGCCTCATAATGAAGATTTTGTAAAGCGAACCATGGGAGTAGTGGGGAAACGCCTTCGAGCTGAATTATTAGGTCTTTCTGTATTAGAATTAGAACAACAACCTGCTGCTAAACAAAACATCGCAGTTACTCGTACTTTCGAGAAAGCTATTACCAGTTTAAGCGAGTTGAAAGAACGTGTGTCTACTTTTGCTACGGTAGCTTCAGAGAAATTGCGAATGCAAAAATCATGTTGTTACGGAATTGTATTGTATCTTCGAAAAGACAAATACAAAGCAGGAAATGAACGATATAATTTTTCAGTTTACGAAACCTTGCCTTTTGCCACACAATCCAGTTTGACTTTAAGTACAACAGCTATCAAAATGCTAGAAAAGCTGTTTCAACCTGGTGAAACGTATACGAAAGCAGGTGTTATCATTACAGATATTATTCCACAAGATCAAAAACAGTTTAATTTATTTGTGGAAGAAAATCCGAAACACGAAAAATTAATGAAAGTTATGGATGATATTCGGAAGAAAACTGGAGAACGAAAAATTCGACTCGGAAATCAAGATTTAAATCGGACTTGGAAAATGAAGCAAAATTTCTTGTCCAAAAAATATACAACAGACACTAAAGAATTATTAGAAATAAAATGCTAAATCAAAACAAATTATCCTTTTTTATTCCCAATACAGAAGGTGATATGGAAATGCCTTATATTCCGAGTGGAATTAAAGCTGGTTTTCCTTCACCAGCTGCCGATTTTGACGGCACGCGAGTGAGCATTGATCAAATTGTAGTAAAAAATTCGGTAGCGACTTTTTATGCGAAAGCAAATGGGCATTCTATGATAGGTGCCGGAATTGACGACGGTGATATTTTAGTGATAGATAAAAGTATTGAACCACAAGATGGTAAAATTGCGGTTTGTTTTATTGATGGCGAATTCACCGTGAAACGAATAAAAGTACAAGAAAATAGTTTGTTGTTATTACCTGAAAATAAATTATTTGAACCCATCGAAGTCACTCAAGAAAACGATTTTATCATTTGGGGAATTGTGACGTATGTAGTGAAAAAATTATAAAAAAAATCCTGAAATTACTCAGGATTTTATGTGTTTATTACTTACTTGGCTAATTCTTTTTCTTTTAGATATCCGAATAACCTATCTTTTTTAATAATTTCGGCTGTTCCTTCAGGAAGCATATCTTCCCATCCAGATTCACCTTTTGCAATCATTTTTAAAATTTTTCTAGAGAAGATGTCTAACGTTTTCTCATCATAATTTTCAATATCGGTTACTTTTCCATTGTATTTGAAGAATTTATATAATTCCTTCATTCTTGGATGCACTTTTAAGTTTTCAGAAGTGATAATTTCGCCCGTTTCAGGATCTTTCATCGGATATAAATAAACTTTTAAATCTCTGTAAAACAGTTTTCCGAAGGCTTCTAAAATACCACCCGACATATGACGATAGTATTTTTCATCAAAAATTTCAACCAAATTGCTAACACCCATAGCTAAAGCAGTTCTCGATTTGGTGAAAGAAGAGAAATATTCTAATACTTTATAATATTCCTGGAAATTCGAAATCATAACTGTCTGACCTAATGCGCACAAAAGTTCTGCTCGATCTAAGAAATCTCTTTCATCAATCTCTCCTTCTGCTTTTAAGTTGGAAAGTGTAATTTCAAAAACAACAAATGTATTGTCTTTATCTACTTTGTTTTCTTGTATAAACATTTCATACGATTGCTTATACATGTCCATATTCACTTTAGTTACCGGTCGGAAACTTCCACGTAAAGCTAAAATGTTTTTTTTGTATAAAACGGCTGCAGGTAAAATGTTTTTTCCTTCCGGATTGAACATTACCGCATCTGTAAAACCATATTTTACTAATTGTAAACTCATCAAACGATTGTCTACATCTGCAAATCGAGGTCCAGAGAAATTTACTGTATCAATTTCAATTTGATCTTTATCTAAATGATCATATAAATAACGTAGTAATTTCTTTGCGTCATTATGTTTGTAAAAGGCACCATAAATTAAATTTACACCTAAAATACCTAATGTTTCTTGCTGTAAACGGGCATCATTTTCTTTAAAACGAATATGAATTAAAATTTCGTTATAGGCTTCATCTGGTTCTACCTGAAATTTTATTCCAACCCAACCATGTCCTTTAAATTGCTTGGCAAAATCTATGGTAGCTACGGTATTAGCATAACTAAAAAACATTTTATTTGGATGTTTTTCACGACCTAAACGATCTTCAATCAATTTCGTTTCGTGCGTTAACATTTTTCTCAAACGGCTTTCGGTAACGTATCGGCCATCTTCTTCAATACCATAAATAGCATCGCTAAAATCTTTATCGTAAGCAGACATTGCTTTTGCAATAGTACCTGATGAGGCTCCGGCTCTGAAAAAATGTCTAACCGTTTCCTGCCCAGCTCCAATTTCAGCAAAGGTTCCGTAAATATTTTCATTTAAATTAATACGAAGCGCTTTGTCTTTAGTGGAAGGAATTTGTTCAATTGCTTTGTCTCCTCTTAATGTTATTTCAGTCGTCATTCTTACAAATGTATTTTTGGGCAAATTAAATATTATGCAAAGTTAACAATTTATAGGTTTTAACAAGAGTAAATTCTTATTTTTGTAAAAAAATAAACGAAGTGAAAATTTACTTTTTAGGTACCGGTACGTCTCAAGGTATTCCAGTTATTGGGAGTACACATTTTGTTTGTTTGAGTGAAGACAGCAGGGACAAACGTTTACGTGTTTCCGTTTGGATACAAGATGTCGATTTTTCTTTGGTTATTGATTGTGGTCCTGATTTTCGTCAGCAAATGTTAACTAGTACTTGTTCACAAATTGATGGTTTGCTTTTTACCCATGAACATGCAGATCATACGGCTGGTTTAGATGATATTCGCCCTTTTTTTTTCAAACAAGGTGCCATTCCTGTTTATGCGCATGATCGCGTATTGAAAAATTTAGCTAGACGCTTCGATTATATTTTTGAAAATGAAAATAAATATCCTGGAGCACCTTCTGTGATTCCGTTTGAAGTGGTAGCAAATCAAAATTTTACAATAAAAAATCAAGAGCTAATTCCTATTACAGCCATGCATGGTGATTTACAAATTTTTGGATATAGAATCAAAGATTTTGTATATTTAACAGATGTAAAATCTATAGATAATGCCGAATTGGAAAAGCTGAAAAATGTTGAGGTTTTGGTGATCAATGCTTTACGATTTGAGCCACATCCTACACATTTTAATGTGGACGAAGCCTTAAGTTTTATTGCTTTAGTCCAGCCGAAAAAAGCCTATTTAACCCACATAAGTCACCTCTTAGGTTTGCATGAAGACGTACAAAAACAATTGCCTGAAAATGTATTTTTGGCTTATGATAATTTAGAAATTGAAATAAAATAACAACAAAATGAAAAAAAATTTATTGCTTTACGGATTAGTGTTTTCACTATTAATTAATATTTTTCAGATGGTTAATTCGTCTAGAATATTAAAAAGAAGTGAGGAAGTATCCACCATTAGTAAGAAACAATTAAAAATTGCTCAAGATTCTATAGGTAAATTGATAGAAAATGACCGATTTTCATTAGATAATAATGATTATGCTAAAGAATATTACTACGAACATAATTTGAAAGCCTTACAAATGAAAGTTAAAGAAGATTTAACAGCTTTTAATGCAGATAAAAGAGGAAATAAATATGTTTCTTATGATCAGATTGGCGAGAATCCTTTTTTAATCAATAACATTAAGATTTTAAATCACCGTTGGATTATTGCTAATTTTTCTGATGGAAAGGTTTGGGGTGAAGTATTGCTGAAATATTTTCATAACACAGATAAACCAACTGATTTTGAAACGGTTGAAACATTAATTTATCAGGAAACTATCAAATAAATCGGATGAAGAAAGTAATGTTTATTTTAGTTATTGGTCTGTTGTTTTCTTGTGATTATATCTTGAAAAAACCGTTGCGTTCGGATAAAGACAATCTTGAGGTTATTGTAAGAACTCAAGTAGAAGATGATACCAATGAGAATGATTGCGATTTGAAAGCAGGCTACAAATGGTCAAATATGACTAAGAAGTGTGTGCGTGTTTTTGAAGAAGGATATCGTTTAACTTCTATTGAAAAAGATTCTTTAGGAAAAAGTAAAAATGCTTATTTTTTTATTGATGAAGACAGTTTAGTTGCAGAAGTTTTCTTGCCAGACTCCAAAGAATCTATGGTTTTTAAAAGAGAAAATGAACAAGAAAATTTTAAGTGCAATAATTTCGAATTTAAAACTCAAAAAGGTTATAATTTGTTTTATGAAGAAACTTTATTGTTTCAACCTGCCATTCCTTCTGAAACAAAAGTGTTAGGGAAAAGTGAAGAGCATTAAGTTTTTTAAAATTAAATTAGTTTGATTCAGATCTAAACAAAAAAAAACATCTAAAGGAATTTTTAGATGTTTTTTTGTTAATTTAACTTTCATCAGTAAAAAATTGCTGATTTCATTTATTGGATATTATAATTTTTTCTCATCCACATCTTTTAAAAACTGAATCAAACCTTTAAAATAAGTTTCTTGATCGTCATATTGTGATAAATGACTTCCATTTTTACAATATAAAAAGCGTCCGTTTTGTACTTGAGTCGACATCCATTTCATATGTTCCGGATCCATCGTATCATATTTAGACCCTATGGTTAAGGTTGGAACCGTTAATTCTTTCAATCGTTTTGATACATCCCAATTTTTAATGTACGCATCACCTGTGATTCCGAATTCACTATACCCTTGCATCGAAATATAAACCTCAGAATTGATGTGTTTAAAACATCTGGTAATCGATTCTGGCCAATCCTTTTGTGGTTTTCTTAAAATGTGTTCCGTATAATAATGTTCGAAAAGCAATTCAGAATATCTTGGATTCGCAAAATCATTATTTTTTTCCAATTGCATAATTTCATCGTACACTTCTTTTTTCATTTGTGGTCCTAACACTTCTTGCGCATATTTGTTATACTGTGGAATGCTAGAAACCATGTTGGAAATTATCAAGCCTTTTAGGTTTTTTTGATATTTCAATGCATAATCCATAGCTAAAATACCGCCCCAAGATTGACCTAAAACATAAAAATTATCTTTATTTAAGCCTAAGGCAATACGAACTTGTTCTACTTCTTCTACAAAACGTTCGTTCGTCCAAAGTGATTTGTCTTTAGGTTGGTCAGAATAGTAAGAGCCTAACTGATCATAATAAATAAATTCAATTCCTTCTTTAGGTAAATAGCCCTCAAAAGATTCGTATAATTCATGTGTTAAACCTGGTCCGCCATGTAAAAGCAAGACTTTTATTTTTGGATTATTTCCAAATCTTTTTGTCCAAACTTTAAAAGTTCCTTTTGGAGTTTTAATAGGAATCATTTGGATTCCACCCGTATACTGTACTTCTTTTGACTCGAAAGTGTGGTAGTTTTGTAACGAAAAATCTTCGCTCTTTTTACAAGAAAAACAAGCGAAGATTAACGAAATGATAAATAGTTTTTTCATTTTAGATTGATTTAATCTCTATAAATTTTGTCGTAAAGTGTTTGGTATTTTTCTTTGATAATTTTACGTTTCAATTTCATGGTTGGTGTTAAATGTCCTGCGTCAATTGACCAAATATCTGGTGTCAATTCAAAGCGTTTTACTTGTTCCCAATTTCCAAATTTTTGGTTAGCGGCATCAATATCTTCTTGAATTCTTGCGATTACTTTTTCGTTAGCACAAATTTCTTCGTTGCTTGACCCGATTGTTATTTTATGACGTAAGGCCCATTCTTTTACAAAATCAAAAGCAGGTTGGATAAAAGCTGCTGGCATTTTTTCACCATCACCAATTACCATAATTTGCTCAATAAAACGAGATTGTTTAAACGTATTTTCTAAAACTTGTGGAGCAACATATTTTCCACCAGAAGTTTTGAACATTTCTTTTTTACGATCCGTGATTTTTAGGAATCCATCCGCATCAATTTCACCAATATCACCGGTGTGGAAATATCCGTTTTTGATCACTTCTGCCGTTTGTGCTTCATCTTTATAGTAGCCCATCATTACGTTTGGACCTTTGCAAAGAATTTCGCCATCTTCAGCAATTTTTACTTCAACATTATCAATTACTCGACCAACAGTTCCAATTCTGAAGCCGCCATTTCTCATGTCGTTTACAGAAATTACAGGAGAAGTTTCTGTTAATCCATATCCTTCCATTACTGGAATTCCAGCTGCAGTAAATACTTTTGTTAAACGAGTTTGTAAGGCCGCACTTCCAGAAACTAAAAGTTCTAATTCGCCACCTAAACCTTCTTGCCATTTAGAGAAAATTAGTTTTCTAGCAATGCCAAGTTTGAAATTATAAAATGCTCCGTTTGCATTATAAGGTTTAAATTCCATTCCCAAATCTAACGCCCAAAAGAATAATTTTTTCTTAATTCCAGTTAAATCGGCACCTTTAGCATAAATTTTATCATATACTTTTTCTAAAAGTCTTGGTACAACCGACATCACATGAGGATGTACTTCTTTTAAATTATCAGATATTTTTTCAATGCTTTCTGCAAAATAAATTGAAATTCCTCCATATTGATATACATAAGTTAACATTCTTTCAAATATGTGACAAATAGGTAAGAAACTTAAAGCACGAGTACTCCCTTTTCTTAAAGGCATACGTTTATCTGAATTTAAAACATCTGATACAATATTATTATGAGATAACATTACACCTTTTGGTCTTCCTGTTGTTCCTGAAGTGTAAATAATAGTGGCTAAATCAGTTGCTAAGACATTGTTTTTGCGTTCTTCTACCAAGTTTTGGTTGGAAGTATCCGAACCTGATTCTAATAAATCACTCCATTTTTTACAACCAGCAATTTCATTAAAGGAATAAATTTCTACTAATAAAGGAATTCTTGCATGAACCGCTTTAAGTTTATCATATACTTCTTGATCAGAAACAAAACAATATTTCGCTTCTGAATGATTTAAAATATATTCATAATCTTCTGATGAAATGGTAGGATAAATAGGTACGTTTTGGGCTCCTGTTTGCAAAATTCCAATATCCGAAATATGCCATTCAGTTCTATTATTAGAGGAAATAATAGCTACTTTATCATTTTTTTCTATGCCCAAATGTAACAAAGCTCTCGATAAAGAGTTCGCTTTATCTACATATTCTTTTGTGGAAGTTTTTACCCATTCATTTCCATATTTAGTAACCAATGCATCAGGTAAATTATGATGTTCTAATTGGTAGTACGGAAAGTCAAAAAGTCTAGTAATATTTTGCATGTGAGTTTGTTTTAAACTGCAATTTATAAAAAAAATAGATATTTATAAATATTTTAACGCTAAAACTTTGAATATTGTTAATTTTGCAAGAATTAATTTTTTAGGTATGAAATCTATTTATAGATTAGAAGAGTATAAGGTGCTGTTTTACAGAATTTTATTAGTGTATGTGTTTTATTTTTTAGCAAGAGTCCTGTTTTATGCTTATAACAGTGAAATTGTTGAAGTAGCTTCCATTTCAGAGTTTTTTAGACTAGCGTATCACGGTTTAGCTTTTGATACAACTGCGATTTTGTATATAAATGGATTATTTATTTTATTGTCTGTTTTACCGTTTTTCATCAATACAAAACCCAAATATCAAAAGGTTTTATTCTATTTGTATTTCATTTCGAATTTAGTTTTTTACGCTTTTAATTTTGTCGATTTTATTTATTACAAATACAATTTTTCAAGATTAACTTTAGCGGCTTGGGATTTAGTTAAAAATGAAGAATCTAAAAGTGGTATGTTTTTTAGGTTTTTGGTCACTTATTGGCATGTTTTTTTATTATTTACAGCGGTGTCAGTACTATGGGTGTTTTTGTATAGAAGAGTTAAAATTCAGCCTAATGATAAAGTTTATATAAAGCGCAACTATTTTGGTCAATCTATTGTAGGGATTTTAATTATAGCGACTTTAAGTATAGGTGGCATTCGAGGTGATTTCAAAAAAAGTACACGACCTATTAATCTAGTGGATGCAAATCAACACGTTAAAAAAGCGCAGCAAGCGGATTTGGTTTTAAATTCTCCCTTTACATTTTTAAGAACGTTGGGTGTGAAATCATTCAAAAA
>CAZULO010000057.1:0-1547 GCA_964621245.1 uncultured Flavobacterium sp. | reverse complement strand
TTTAAAGATGCTTTTACTTCTTCACCTTATGCCAAACAAAAAATTGAATCAATGGTTTCTTGTTTAAAAAGTAAAGGATACACGACTTCTTTTTTTCATGGGGCGCCAAATGGTTCTATGGGCTTTTTAGGATATGCAAATATTTTAGGTTTTGATCAATATTATGGAATGACAGAATATGGCAATGATGCCGATTTTGATGGTTCTTGGGGAATTTGGGATGAACCTTTTATGCAGTTTATGAATCAAACCATAAGTAAAAAGAAAACACCTTTTTTTAGTACTATTTTTACCGTAACTTCTCATGAACCTTATGTAGTTCCCGAAAAATTTAAAAACAAAATTCCGAAAGGCACTAATCCGATGCATCAGCCAGTTGGCTATACCGATTATGCGTTTAAAAAGTTTTTCGAATCGGCAAAAAAACAACCCTGGTTTGATAATACGATTTTTATAATCACAGCCGACCATTGTAATTTAGTGAATTATACTGAAGAATATGCCGATAAAATAACCAACAGATTGGCGGTTCCGATATTATTTTATGCACCAAAATATAATTTAAAAGGTGTGAATAATGACTTAGCACAACATATTGATATTTTTCCAACGGTTATGGATATCATAGGTTTCAATAAGCCTTTTAGAAGTTGGGGAAGAAGTTTAATAGACAAAAAACAACAAATTCAACCTTTTGTCATCAATCATAACTCAGGATTGTATAACTTTGTTAGAGGAAATTATATTTGTGCTTTTGATGGCAAACAAGCGGTTGGTTTTTACGATAAAAACGATAAAAAACAGTTGCATAATCTAATTGGAAAGCGAAATAAAGAAATGAATGATTTGGAAATAGCTTGTAAAGCCTTTATTCAAGACTATTTTAATCGAATTATAGATAAAAATTTGCAATATCAATAGCAATAGTAATATCAAAATTCAATAACAATTTCAATATTTAAAAGCAATTAAAAATTATACACGACATGTTTAATAAGTATAAAAAAACAACAATAATATTACTTTCGATTTTACTAATTGGAGTTTTTTTCTGGGCTAAAAGTTATTTTTATGATTATAAAATGAATCATAATTTTAAAGTAATTTCTGAAGGAAAAGTCTATAAAAGTGGTGTAATTCCTCCAGAAAAATTGGCTGAATTTGTAAAAGAACACAAAATTAAGAGTATCATTGATTTACGTTTTCCAGGAACAGCCGATTTAGTTAATAATCCAGAAATTCCAGTAGAACTTGTAGCCGAAAAAGAAGCGGCAGCTAAAATTAAAGGTTTAAATTATTTTAATTTAGGTTCAGATCAAGTGCCAACACCAGAAAATTTAGAATCCTTTTTTAAAATCATGGACAATAAATCCAATTATCCGGTTCTGATACATTGCTTTCATGGTGTGGGTCGTGCCGAAATGTATTCTGCCATTTATCGTATTGAATATGAAAATTGGGACAGAGATGAAGCAAGAAAAGTAACTCGTTTTTTAACAAAATTTAGTTCATTCGATTTAGGCAAACCTAAAGGTGATTTTTTACAT
>CAZULO010000056.1:0-16011 GCA_964621245.1 uncultured Flavobacterium sp. | reverse complement strand
AAAAAAAAAAAAAAAAAAAAAAAAAAAAAAAAAAAAAAAAAAAAAAAAATTAAAACAAAGCTAAAACAGTTTTTTGGCTAATTTGAATCTATGGGATCGAAAAATAAGATTTATTTATGATGAAAACATAATTTTGAAAGAAACATGATTTAAAAACACATTCTCAAACACACTAAACTAAACAATTAATAATCAGACACATCAGCAAACACAATTAACAAAACAAAAATTATACGTTAATTTTATGCTATTTACTTATTTTTAACACAAAAAATGATAATAAACACATTAAAAAAGCGAAAATTTCACATAATACAAACAAAAAAAACAAAAAAAAACAAATTATTATAAAAAAAAATTATAAGTTTGTATAAGTTGCTTTTTAAGAATTTATAATACCCAAATAGTTATGAAAAAATTTTTACTTTTATTTGTTTTTAGTACCTACTTACTAAATGCACAAGTTGGAATAGGCACTACCACTCCACAAGGAGCTTTAGACCTCAACCCGACTGTACCTACAAATTATGGATTAGTTGTACCTAGAGTTGTGTTAACTTCTACTATAGTTGAAGCTCCTGTTACTAACCCTGCTGGAGGATCCATAGCTATAGGAACGGTTGTTTTTAACACCACAGCAGCTAGTTCTGTTGCGCCACCCAATAATGTTGGACCAGGTTTGTATTTTTGGAACGGCACCAAATGGATTGCCTTTGCTGGTTCACCAGGTGGATTAGACTGGTCATTAACAGGTAACCAATCAACAACTCCAGGATCTTATGCAGTTCCAGGAGCAAACTACATAGGTACAGCAGACAACACTGCTCTTCACTTTAGTGTTAATGCCATACCTCGTATTAGAATTACAACCAATGGAAATGTAGGAATTGGTCAATCTTCTCTATCTACTGTTAGATTAAATGTAGAAGCTATCCCAACCACTGATTCCGCAATGAATGTCTTAGGTACAGGAACAAATGCAGCTTCAATTATTCCTACTGCAACTTTTATAAATACCGCAACAGATTATGCAACAGGTATTCTTGCTAATACAAGTAGCATCCCTACCTTGGTATCCCCTAACATTGCTCTAAGGGCGTCATCAGGTACCACTTCATACATTAGTCCTACCGCTCAATCTAATATAGCGATTACAGGAAACGCCACAAATTTAGCTTTTTATGGTATTACCGAAGGCACAACAGACACTAACCGAAGAGCTGCAGAATTTAGAACCAATAATGCAGGAGTTGCTACTGATAATGACGCTAACGATCCATTTGCTTATCTAGCAGGTTATGCCACAAATATAGATGTTGACCCATCAGGAGTAACAGCTAACAGAGACATCAGATATGGAGGCTATTTTCAAAGTAGTGCTAATAGTTTTGCATATGTCGGAGCAAAGTTAAGTGCTAACTATACTGGTACATTTGGAACAACAACTGACTTTAAAATAATTGGTTATGGCGCTGTTTCTACCATAGTTGAAAGTGATAAAGCAAATGATTCAAGAAAAATTATGTTTGCGCCTGAAGCACCAGAAGTTTTATTTGAAGATTACGGATCAGGACAATTAACAAATGGTTCAACTACCATTGCTATCGATCCTATTTTTTCTAAAAACATATTTGTGGATGAAAAACACCCACTAAAAGTATTTATTCAATTAGAAGGAGATTGTAACGGTGTATTCGTTACCAATAAATCTAAAAACAGTTTTACTGTAAAAGAATTAGCTAATGGAAAATCTAACGTAAAGTTCTCATGGCATATTGTTGGAAACAGAGCTGACGAAACCTATAAAGATGGAAGTAAATCTACCTTCCAAACCCTTCGTTTCCCAGACGCTCCAACTGCATTACAAGCTTCTCCATCAGAAATCAAACAAGAAAAGAAACACAAAATTGATAATGATAAAGAAATAAAAGACAATAAGGAATAAGATTGATCAATTATTCATTTAAACCTTTACCGAAAAGTAAAGGTTTTTTTTATGCCTAAATCAAAATACTTCTAAATACCGCTTTAAAAAAAATATCAAAAAAGTTGTTAGTTTCATTCTTGAAAAAGAAAAAAATTACAAAAAAAGATCTTTTAGTTACCTACTTGACAATCTTTTCAATTTTATGAAAAACTATATTTTCATAAAACAAGAATTAAATCCATCTAAACTAAGACGTATTCACCTAATAACAATCAGCAAAATACCTGATTTACTTACACTTAATAAGTATAAAATTATAAAAAAAAATATCTAATCATAAAAAAACTAGTAAAAAAAAAACAATTTAACGTACTTAAGTGTATTTCGTCGATTATTAAAGCTTTGTATCGAAAAAAACACACATTTTATACATAACTTAAACCAAATACATATATTGTTACATATTTAACTAAAAAACAGAATATATATAAGAAAAGACACAATATTTAAAGAAAAAATCATAAAACTAAAAAATTACTATATATAATGAAAAAAACTCCCCCTGTTTTAAAAAATATAATACAATTTCTATTTGTATTGTGCCCTATCCTAGTATTATCACAAACTACTATTATCAATCCCACTACCAATGGAGGCTTTGAAAGCGGAAATACATTTGTTTTAAATGCCTGGACAGCTACTACAGGAGGAACAAATCCACTTAACCATTGGGTTTGCAACACTGGAGCAACTACAGGATTTTCCGGCACCAGGTGTGCATACATCACACGAACTGGTACCAACCACGATTACAATGTCAATAATGCGAGAGCCTCACATCTATATAGAAACATTTCAATTCCCGCAGGAGAATCTAACATCATCTTAAGTTTTATTTGGATGGGAATAGGTGAAACATCATTAGATAAAATGAGAATTTGGTTGGTTCCAACTACAGTAACCCCTGTTTATGGAACACCAATTACTGCATCTGGAACGATTCCTACAGGAAACATACAAATAGGCGCTACTAACTACAGCAACCAAGGAACTTGGACTTCCACTACTTTTAATTTACCTACAGCTTATGCCGGTACAACTTTTCGTATTGTATTTGAATGGACTAATAATGCCAATACAGGAACTGCGCCACCTGCAGCGATAGATAATATTTCATTAACTTCTCAAGCACCAGTTATACCAACAAATAACGAATGTTTAACGGCTACAAATTTAACAGTAAATAGCACTACTTCTTGTACTTCATCTACAAATGGCACAACAGCGTTTGCCACACAATCTTTAGCTGGTTGTACAGGAACTGCTGATGATGATGTTTGGTATTCGTTTGTGGCTACCAATTCAAATCACATCATTACTGTTACACCAACCACTTTAAACAATGTAGTTTTTCAAGTATTTAGCGGAACTTGTACTGGATTAACTAGCTTAGCCTGTGTCAATAACACCACGGGTTCAAGTCCTGAAACGACAACTTTAACAGGATTAACTATAGGAACCACATACCAAATTAGAGTTCACAGCAATGCTAACGGAAGCGGTCAAGGGGCTTTTACTATTTGTATCACTACTCCTCCTCCACCACCATCTAACAATTTGTGCACTAATGCTATTTCTTTACCCTGTAGCACTACTAATTTAGCAGGGACTACAGTAAATTCCTTAGATATCAATCCTAATTCGGGTTGTGCTATGTCTAATTTTGGAGTTTGGTATACTTTTGTGGGAGATGGTTATCCAACAACTATTTCCTCTACAGCTGCATATGATCATGAAATGTCAATTGTTTCGGGAAACTGTGGAACTTTAACAAATATAACCTGCCAAGATTCTAGCACAAGTGGAGGAACAGAATCTTTTACTTTTACAACTCTTGCAGCAACAACATACTATGTTTACATAGCTCATTACGCACCAGGAGATACCTCAACTGCCACATTTACTATCTCTAGAAGTTGTGTGACCTGCTTAGCTCCAACAGCAATCGCTCCTACTAATTTAACTTTTACATCAGCAACTGTAAATTGGAATCCACCTTCATATACACCTTCAAATGGATATCAGTATGCTGTAACCACTAATGCCACACCTCCTACTTCCGGAACTGCCACTACCGCTACATCGATAAATACAACTGGATTAACCGCTAATACGACTTACTATTTACATGTAAGAGGTGATTGTGGTACAACTAATGGATTTAGTAACTGGAGTACTATTAGTTTTACGACCGGATATTGTACTCCCGCTCCTTCTAGTGTAGATGGAACAGGAATTACAAATGTTACAATTGGAAGTATTAACAATAATTCAGGATCAGAACCTGGAAACTATGGAAACTATTCTGCTTTAAGTACAACAGAATCTCAAGGCGAAACACTTCCTTTTAGTATTCGATTTGCTACAGCTGGATTCGCTTATGATGTAATCATTTGGGTAGATTGGAATAATGACTTAGACTTTAACGATTTAGGAGAACAAGTATTTTCTGGTATTTCACCTGCTACAAATCCGGGAATTATAACAGGAAATTTTCAAATTCCACCTAATGCGCCATTAGGCAATCACAGATTACGAATTGGAGGATTGGATTCGGCAGTACCAACTCCATGTTACACGGGCACGTATGGAACCTATGAAGATTATACTCTAAATGTAATAAGCGCAGCATGTCCTGGGCCATCAAATCTTACAGTTTTTATCTCAACTCAAACAACAGCTACGATAAATTGGAATGCAGCAATACCAGTTCCAAGTAATGGCTATGATTACTATATTACTACTTCTTCAGCAATACCAAACGGGACAACTACACCAACAGGAGCCGTAGCAAGTGGAATTACAACTTTAAATCTAACTGGACTTACACCTGGAACTACCTACTACATTTGGATTCGATCTAATTGTGGTGGAACAAACGGATTCTGGATTGGCACTTCTTTTATTGCGCCACTTTGCACTATTGGAAATGGAACCGGAACAACTGCATTAGCTTGCCCAAGTGTTGTTTCAGGCGGACTAGGATTAGCTGGAGCAGATCCTACACCTATAACATGCGGATCTGCATCAACATGTGTTGATTTAGAAGCTAGTTATTTACAAATCGGTGAAACTACAAACTATACGGTTTCATCCATACCTTATACTCCTCCATATCAGTTCAGTTGTCTAAAAAATCCAGTAAGTGTTAATATAGACGACAGATGGTCTCCAATTATAAACTTACCATTTAATTTTTGCTTTTATGGAAACAATTACAATCAATGTATAATGAGTTCAAACGGAGTCATAAGTTTTGATACAACCTCAAATATACCAGGAGGCTATTCAGACTATTCTTTTTCAAGTAACCTACCAAGCACTTCGCTATTTACTAACGCCATTTTTGGGGTATACCAAGACATTGACCCGAGTATAAGTGGAGAAGTTGGATGGGAATTAATAACGTTAAATACTGGCTGTAGAGCCTTAGTTGCCTCATGGAGTAACATTCCCATGTATTCTTCTACTTGTAATTCTCAATTATACACTGGAATGATGGTTTTATATGAAAATACAAATATCATAGAAGTATATATTCAAGAGAAAAACGTATGTTCAACTTGGAATAGTGGCAATGCTGTAGTTGGAATTCAAAACGTTAATGGTACTCAAGCTGTTGTTGCTCCTAATAGAAATAGTTTGGATCCAGATTGGTCCGTTACCAACGAAGCCTTCAGATTTACTCCTTCCGGAGCAAGTATAAGCACTATCACTTGGCATGAAGGATCAGGAACAGCTGGACCAATTCTAGGTTACACTGATATTATCAATGTATGCCCAACTACAACTACAACTTACACTGCTGAAATAGAATACACCTTGTGTAATGGAACCACTTTAATTGAAACTGATGAAGTAACAGTTACAGTTGGCGGAAATAAAACTTGGAATGGTTCAACTAACACAAATTGGAATATAGCTTCAAACTGGACACCAAGTGGAGTTCCTCTAAGTACCGATTGCGTTGTAATTCCAAATGTAACTAACGATCCAATTGTTAATGGAGTAAATTATAATGGATTAGGAAGAAGTTTAACTGTAAATACAAACGCCAGCTTAACCATCACGCCAACCAACTCAATAACAATTACTAATGCAATTAATGTCAATCCAACAGGAACAATTATAGTTCAAGATGATGCTAGCATTGTACAAATTAACAATGTGACCAATACAGGAAACATTCAATACATGAGAACGGCATTAATAAGAAAACAAGATTACGTATATTGGTCTTCTCCCGTTTCAAATTTTGCAAGCAACGTAGTTTCGCCAGGAACAGGCTTAGGTTTTCAATACAAATGGCTTCCTACAACAGCGGCTACAAATAATTTTGGGAATTGGACATACGCCAATGAAACAATGATCCTTGGAAAAGGATATTGCGTAAGAGGTCCAAATACATTTTCACCAACTGTAGCTGCAAATTACACAGCTTCTTTCACAGGTGTACCCAATAATGGAGATATTTCAATTCCGATAAGTCGAGGAACATATAATGGCATCAATTACGCTACTGGTGTTTCAACAACGTTAGGAACACGGGATGATGATAATTGGAACTTAGTTGGAAACCCATATCCTTCTGCAATTAGCGCAATTGATTTTTTAACCTTAAACACAAATATAGCAGGTTTTGTCAATATTTGGACACATGGCACCTTACCTTCAAGTGCAATCTTAGATCCATTTTATGCTAATTACACATACAATTATACGCCTACAGATTATGTTACCTACAATTTACTTGGAGCTTCAACTGGTGCTGGTATATTTAATGGTTTCATTGCTGGCGGACAAGGATTTTTTGTTTCTATGCTTCATACTTCTTCATCAACTACTGAAAATTTAAATTTTAATAATAGTTTAAGAAGTAGTTCACACAATAATACAGTTTTTTATAAATCAACAGATCAAAATAATACCAAAACAGATGAAATAGAAAAACATAGAATTTGGTTTGATTTAGTGAATAGTTACGGTAATAGCGCAAGAGCCTTAATAGGATATGCTGCAACAGCTACCGATGAAAAAGATCGATTATTTGATGCGTTTTCAAATGAAAAATTAACCTTCAATATTTTTTCTTTAATCCAAGAGGAACAAATGCTAATACAAGGTAAAGCCCTTCCTTTTAATACAAAAGATAAAGTAAATATTGGAATTTCAATACCGGAAGACGGACAATACAAAATTGCTTTAAGTAATGTAGACGGACTATTTTCAAATCCAAAACAAAATATCTATTTAGAAGACAAGGAATTAAATGTTATTTTAAATTTAAAAGAAGTTCCTTATTCGTTTTTTGCAAACAAAGGAACAATCACAGATCGTTTCCTGATTCGATACACCAAATCTGATGTCATAACAGAAATTACAAATCAGTTATCAATTTATGATAATTCTATTCTCACAATAGAATCGAGTAAACTAAAAATTAAAGACATTGTAATTTATGACACATTAGGAAAAATGCTTTTGAATAAAAATAATATTAACAATACTAACCATCAAATTTCTAATTTAAACAGAACAAATAGTATGCTAATTGTAAAAGTCACACTAGAAGACAACACAGAAGAAATAAGAAAAATAATATATTAATAATACTTCAAAAAACGCCAAAAAGACCTTTTCTTTAAGTAGTCAAGGTCTTTTTCATTGGCATAAGCTTCACGTTCAAAAGAGATATTCAGATAAGCTTTTTGCCAATTTCTATATTTTAAATATCCCACTAAAAACTCTGTGATATACCATAAAAAAAAAGGAAGTACCAACAATTCCAGTTGTTGTTTGAGATGAATTTTTTCGTGATTTAATAAAACAAGGTTATTTTTATCTTTTTGCTCAGATAAAACAACGAAAGGAAATAAAGTTATTCCTCTGACCCATTTAGGCGTTAAATATTTAAAAACTATAACTATCATTTGATGCAAAGTTGCTAAATTTGCTGTTATGAACCATGAAATAAATCCAAATAATTTAAAAGAAGGTGAAGATTTTTATTACACCCCTGAAGGATATAAATGTTTTACCGAAAAATACCATCTGAAACGTGGGTATTGCTGCAAAAGTGGCTGCCGTCATTGTCCGTATGGTTTTGACAAAAAAACAGGTACAAATAAAAAATAACTTTTCAGATTACAGCTATTAAATTTAAAAGCTAAAGTCTGAAAATTCAAAATTTAAAGAAATGACGTTTAAAGAACAAATACAACAAGGTATTCCATCTGTTTTACCGCAACCAAAACCGTATGATTTGGCCATTAATCATGCACCAAAACGTAAAGAAATATTAACTCTAGAAGAAAAAAAACTAGCTTTAAAAAATGCGTTACGCTATTTTGATTCCAAACATCATGCGGAATTACTTCCAGAATTTAAAGCAGAATTAGAAACTTACGGCAGAATTTACATGTATCGTTTTCGTCCAGATTACGAAATGAAAGCAAGACCTATTTCCGATTATCCAGGAAAGTCAGAACAAGCCAAAGCGATCATGTTGATGATTCAAAATAATTTAGATTATGCTGTAGCACAACATCCGCATGAATTAATTACCTATGGCGGAAATGGTGCTGTTTTTCAAAACTGGGCGCAATACTTGTTAACCATGAAGTATTTGTCTGAAATGACAGACGAACAAACGTTATCCATGTATTCTGGACATCCCATGGGACTTTTCCCTTCACATAAAGAAGCTCCACGAGTTGTGGTTACCAATGGAATGGTAATTCCTAATTACTCCAAACCAGATGATTGGGAAAAAATGAATGCTTTAGGTGTTTCGCAATACGGACAAATGACAGCAGGAAGTTACATGTATATCGGTCCACAAGGAATTGTACACGGAACAACAATTACCGTATTAAATGGTTTCAGAAAAATAAAAAAATCACCAACTGGGGGGCTATTTGTAACTTCAGGATTAGGTGGAATGTCAGGCGCACAACCAAAAGCGGGTAACATTGCTGGATGCGTTACTGTTTGTGCCGAAGTGAATCCGAAAATTACTCATATTCGTCATGCTCAAGGTTGGATTAACGAAATTGTAGAAGATATTACACTTTTAGTTGCTAGAGTTAGAAAAGCGCTAGAAAGTAAAGAAGTAGTTTCTATCGCCTATTTAGGAAATGTTGTAGATGTTTGGGAACGATTTGATCAAGAAAATTTACATATCGATTTAGGTTCAGACCAAACTTCACTACATAATCCATGGGCTGGCGGCTACTATCCTACTGGCTTTTCATTTGAAGAATCCAATGACATGATGGCCAATCAACCGGATCAATTTAAAGTAGAAGTTCAAAAAACATTACGACGTCATGCAGAGGCTGTAAACAAACATACTGCAAAAGGCACCTATTTTTTCGATTATGGAAATGCCTTTTTATTAGAAGCTTCTAGAGCAGGAGCCGATATTATGGACGAAAATCATATCGATTTTAAATACCCAAGTTATGTACAAGACATAATGGGACCGATGTGTTTCGATTATGGATTTGGACCTTTCCGTTGGGTTTGCGCTTCTGGAAATCCCGAAGATTTAGCGAAAACAGACAAAATTGCTTGTGAGGTATTAGAAGAAATGATGAAAAACTCGCCTGTTGAAATTCAACAACAAATGGCTGATAACATACAATGGATTAAAGGCGCTCAACAAAACAAATTAGTAGTTGGCTCTCAAGCCAGAATTCTTTATGCTGATGCTGAAGGACGTATTAAAATTGCAGAAGCGTTCAACCAAGCTATTGCTCGTGGAGAAATTGGAATGGTAATTTTAGGTCGTGATCATCATGACGTTTCTGGAACGGATTCGCCATATAGAGAAACTTCAAATATTTATGACGGTTCCCGATTTACTGCCGATATGGCCATTCAAAACGTTATTGGAGATAGTTTCAGAGGTGCAACTTGGGTTTCTATACACAATGGTGGTGGCGTTGGCTGGGGAGAAGTCATAAACGGAGGTTTTGGCATGCTTCTTGATGGAACTAAAGATGCCTCTAAACGTTTGGAAATGATGTTGTTTTGGGATGTAAATAACGGAATTTCAAGAAGAAACTGGGCTAGAAATGAAGGCGCCATTTTCGCTATAAAACGAGCAATGGAAGCACAACCACTATTAAAAGTAACTTTACCAAATTTAGTTGACGAAAATTTATTAACTTAAATAATATTGCCATGAAAACAATCAAACTACTTTCACTTTTAGGAATATTCCTTCTTAATTCGTGTGCCTCCGTTTCTGTAAATACGGATTACGATAAAAAGGCAAATTTTGCTTCATTCAAAACGTATGCATATAGTAAATCAAGTATCGACAAATTAGAAATATCTGATTTAGATAAAAAAAGAATTTTGTATGCCATAGATGCAGCAATGCCTACTAAAGGATTTTCAAAATCTGAAACGCCAGATTTACTTGTAAGTCTTTTTACCAAAGAACGCGAACGAGTAAATATATATAATAATATGGGTTGGGGCTTTGGCGGAGGATTCGGCTGGGGTTGGGGACCAAATTGGGGAATGGGTTATACCAACACCACAACTACTCCAGAAGGAACACTTTACATTGATCTAATAGACGCAAAAACCAAAGAATTAGTTTGGCAAGGTATCGGAACGGGTTACTTAACTACAAATGCAGAGAAAAAAGATGCCAGAATTGCAGAGTTTGTTTCTAAAATTTTAGAAAAATATCCACCAGTAATAAAATAAAACTGGTTTAAAATTCACTATAAATCCTGATAGGTTTTCAAAACGTATCAGGATTTATTTTTTTGCACAATAAAAGCGATACAAGTATAAAATTTGCAGTAATTTTGCGCTTCATTTTAAAATTAAATATGATAAAATCTAAAAAATCATTAGTATTTAAAATCTTAAAGATAACAGGAATTAGTTTTGCAATTTCTTTAGCACTTCTTATAATTATGCCTCTTTTATTTGCTGACACCATTACTCAAAAAGTAAAAGTGCTAGCTAATGAGAATTTAGAAGGAGAGTTAAATTTCAAAGAATCCGAATTGTCATTTTTTAAACATTTTCCATCTTTAACTTTAACCTTACATGAATTAAATTTAAACGGATCACAACCTTTTAAAAACGAATCATTAGTTGCTGCAAAAGAGATTGGTTTTGGTATTGATGTGTGGAGTGTTATTTTTGGAAATCAAACAAAAGTTGAAGAAATATTTTTAGAAAATGCGAACATAAACATTCAGGTCAATAAAAACGGAGAAGCGAATTATAACATCTACAAATCCAAGTCTAAAAACACAAAAAAATCAGAAGAAAGCGCTTCTTTACAGTTAGAAAATATTCAAATTATAAACAGCCACTTAGTTTATAATGATAAATCAACTAAAATTAACATTGAAGCTAATGGCTTTAATTACCAAGGAAAAGGTAATTTATTAGAGGCTAATTTCAAATTAAATACTTCTGCAAAAATTGACAGTTTGAGTTTTATTTACGATAAAAAGGAATATTTAAAAAACAAAAAAGTAAAAGCCGATTTAATTACTAAAATCAACACCAATTCACTTTCATTTGTTTTTGAGAAAAACGATTTAATTATTAATAAATTACCTGTAGAATTCACTGGTTTTTTTGATTTCCTTAAAAACGGTTATCAAATGGACTTTAAATTAAAAACAGAAGACAGTAATTTAGAAGATTTATTCACCGCTTTACCTGCGGAATATGTTTCATGGATGAACGAAACTAAAATGGATGGTAAAACTTCCGCACTCCTTACATTAAAAGGAAAATACATAGCATCTGAACAGGTAAGTCCTGAAGCAAGTTTTAATATTAAAGTAAGAGAAGGCTATGTCAAACATTCAAAAGCGCCGTACCCAGTTGAAAATATTTTCTTAAATTTAGACACTAAGCTACCAAATCTAGACATAAATAAACTAAAAATACGACTAGATTCTTTGTACTTTGATGTTAATAAAAACAACCTAAGTGCGATTTTAGTTTCGGATGGATTTGATAAAAAAATGCAAATCGATGCCAAAATCAAATCAAAATTAGATTTGAATTTTTTAAGTAATGCTCTTCAAATTCCAAATTTCAAACTGGCTGGAAAATTAGATGCCGATATCGTTTCAAAAGGAATATACAATAAAGAAGAAAAGAAATTACCCATAACAAAAGGGAATTTTCAAATCAAAAATGGATTAATTCAAACTGCCTATTATCCAAAACCTATACAAAACATTAATATAAAAGCGATTTTAAATAGTTCAACAGGAAATTTCAAGGATGTCGAATTTCTGCTTCCTACTGCTAATTTTACTTTTGAAGGTGAACCCTTTACAATGAACGCTTCCTTCAAAAATTTTGAAGATATAGCTTATAATGTAAAAGCAAAAGGAACTTTAAATGTCGCTAGAATTTATAAAGTTTTCTCTCAAAAAGGATTAGATGTTGATGGTTATATAAAAGCAAATCTTAGTCTTGCCGGAAAACAAAGCGATGCCACAAATGGAAATGTAGCAAAATTAAAAAACAGCGGCACTCTTGAAATTAAAAACATTAAAACTACAAGTGAATATTTATCAAAACCTTTCTTAATAGAAAACGGACTTTTCACATTTAATCAAGACAAAATGAATTTTTCAAATTTCAATGGAAAGTTTGGCACGTCAGATATTTCGATGAATGGAAGTCTGCAAAATGTCATTAATTTCGTTTTATCAGAAAATCAAATCGTAAAAGGTAACTTTAATTTGACTTCTAATTTTTTAAACATTAATGACTTCATTACAACCACAACT
This sequence comes from uncultured Flavobacterium sp., assembly GCA_964621245.1. Lineage (GTDB taxonomy): Bacteria > Bacteroidota > Bacteroidia > Flavobacteriales > Flavobacteriaceae > Flavobacterium. The sequence continues at coordinate 3,231 of CAZULO010000056.1, read as the reverse complement.
AAAACTACAAATGATTCAGAAAAACAAAAAACAGACATTTTAGGTGTGGTCGAAATACCAAAAAATTTAAATGTTTCCATTCAAACAAATGTAGTAAAAACAAAATATGACGATGTTACAATTGAAAATTTAAGCGGGAATTTAATCATTCAAAACGGAAGTTTACAACTATCAAACGGAACACTTGGAATTATTGGAGCCACAGCTAAAATGGATGCTTTTTACAAAAACGAAGGAAAAGAAAAGGCTTATTTCGATTTTAAAATTAATGCCAATCAGTTTGATATAAAACGAGCTTACAACGAAATTAAAATGTTTCGCGAAATTGTTACTGCAGCAGAAAAAGCAGAGGGAATTGTAGGCTTAAACTACAGTATAAAAGGCGTTTTAAACAACAAAATGGAACCTGTTATGCCTTCCTTAGAGGGAAAAGGCACACTTTCAGTTAAGAAAGTCAAAATGAAAGGGTTTAAATTATTGAATATCGTTTCTGCAAAAACAGACAATCCTGACATTAAGAATCCAGATATTTCTCAGGTGGATATAAAAACAACCATCAAAAACAATTTAGTTACTATTGAACGTTTCAAATTCAAAGTAGCTGGATTTCGATTGCGCTTTGAAGGTCAAACCAGTTTAGATGGGAAACTCAACTTAAAAATGAGAATTGGTCTTCCTCCACTTGGCATACTTGGCATTCCAATAAAAGTGTTAGGCACGCAGGAAAATCCGAAAATTAAATTGGGAAGAAAATCAGATGACTTAGAAGAAACCCAATATATAGATGGCGTAACTCCTATAAACACAAAAGGTAATTCAGAACCAATTGTGCCAGACAGTACAAAAACAAAAGTTATTATACCATCAGAAGCCATAATAAAAAAAGAAGAATAAGTCTTAGCAAATTCTTAAAAAACTTTCTTGCTTTATGAAAAATGCGTAATTTTACAGCAAACAAGATCAAAACCCGTATGGAAGCAAATTTTGAAAGCAACCCACTAATTGATAGGTTACCTAAACATTTAAAACAATTCATAATCCCACAAGATTATACCGATTATTCACCTATAAACCAAGCGGTTTGGAGATATGTAATGCGTAAAAACGTAGCTTATTTATCTAAAGTCGCGCACAATTCTTATTTAGAAGGTTTAGAAAAAACAGGCTTAGAAATAGACAACATACCAAATATGTATGGTATGAACCGTATTTTAAAAGAAATCGGTTGGGCCGCAGTTGCTGTAGATGGATTTATTCCACCAAGTGCATTTATGGAATTTCAAGCTTATAATGTTTTAGTTATTGCTTGCGATATTCGTCAATTAGAACACATCGAATATACTCCTGCTCCAGATATTATTCACGAAGGTGCTGGACATGCTCCAATTATCGCCAATCCAGAATATGCGGAATATTTACGTCGTTTTGGAGAAATTGGCTGCAAAGCGATTTCTTCGGCTAGAGATTACGAATTGTATGAAGCTGTAAGATTATTATCAATTGTAAAAGAAGCAGAAGGTACGCCAGAAGCAGAAATAAAAGCCGCTGAAGATCAAGTAGAATTTTTGCAAAACAATATGGGCGAATTGTCTGAAATGTCAAAAATTAGAAATTTACATTGGTGGACAGTAGAATATGGCTTAATCGGAACCGTTGAAAATCCAAAAATATATGGTGCTGGTTTATTATCTTCAATTGGAGAAAGTGCGTGGTGTATGACAGATAACGTAAAGAAAATTCCTTACGATATTTCTGCTGCCGATCAAAGTTTTGATATAACCAAACCGCAACCGCAACTTTACGTAACGCCTGATTTTGCAAAATTAAGTTCCGTGCTAGAGGAATTTGCTAATAAAATGGCTTTACGAACTGGAGGCTTGTCTGGCATTCAAAAAGTAATAGCCTCTAAAGCACTTGGAACAGTTGAATTAAGTACCGGTTTACAAATTTCTGGAGTTTTTACTAATGTTATTGAAAACGAAGGGAAACCGGTTTATATACAAACCACAGGTAAAACTGCTTTATCTTACAGAGAAAAAGAACTTGTAAGTCACGGAACTGATGCGCACGCTGATGGATTTGGCTCTCCAATTGGTATGCTAAAAGGTATCAATTTAGCTATTGAAGATATGGGGCCAAGAGATTTAAGAGCTTACGACATCTACGAAGGTGAGCAAATCACTTTAGAATTTGAAGGAAATATTAAAGTTTCAGGAGAAATTATTACAGGAACCAGAAACTTACAAGGGGAAATTTTATTAATAAAGTTTAAAAATTGTACGGTTACTCATGGCGAAACAATTTTGTTTGCACCAGAATGGGGAATTTACGATATGGCTGTTGGTAAAAAAATCACCTCTGCCTTTTCTGGACCAGCGGATGTGAATAGTTTTGATATGATCAATCATGTTCCATCGAGTCATACTATCAAACAAAAGAAATCGGCGAAAAGAGAAGAACTGGAAAATTTATATAGAAATATAAGAAATATAAGAACTGGGAAACCTGCAGAAATTACTTTAAAAGAGGCATTTGCTGCTGTAACTGCTCATCATGAAAAAGATTGGTTGTTATCGGTAGAAATTGCAGAATTAGCCAAAAAAGAAAACCATTCTGACTTAATTGACAAAGTATTAAATCATTTAGAGAAACTAAAAATAAATCGCCCAGAAGTAGCCCATTTAATTGATGGCGGCTTAGAATTGATTTTCGAAAAAGCAACAGAGATGTAAACGTAACAATTGTTACAAAATGAAATCTATTATTTCCTTATTTTTGCTCAAAACGTAAAAATATGGGAATTTTAGATTTTTTTGGTTTTGGAGATAAATCCAAACAAATAAAAGCATTTAAAGAAAATAATGCTATAATTATAGACGTGAGAACGTATGAAGAATATGCTGGCGGACACATTAAAAATTCGAAAAATATTCCATTACAAGTTTTAGAAGCTAAAATAAACGAAATTAAAAAGTGGAATAAACCCATTATTACATGTTGTAAATCGGGAGGAAGAAGCAGTATTGCGTCTATGCTTTTAAAAAAGAATAACATAGAAGCTTTAAATGGCGGCGGCTGGAATAGTTTGCAAAAAAAATTATAGAATAAATCCCGATTGATATCGGGATTTCTTTTTAATCTAAAAATTTTTGAATTTCTTTTTCATTGGAAACCGATTCACCTTCAATTTCTACTTTCCATTTTATAATTTCCACAAAAGAATATAGCTTG
>CAZULO010000055.1:0-16077 GCA_964621245.1 uncultured Flavobacterium sp. | reverse complement strand
GGCTAGACAGTTTACGTTTTCATAAATCCCCTACTGCGCCAAGCCCCAACCCGTTGGCAAACAGTTTATAGTTCGCCTGAGTCTAAAGGGAATTTTTCGTGAAATTTTAAAATCTCATAAGCAAGAATTTTTCCTTCTGATGTTTTTACTTTTACATCAACTTGAAAAGCGAAATTATTAGGATTATAATCTCCTTTTATCATTTCTTTTTTCATTTTTTTATCGGGAATTAATACATTTATTGCTTTATTAGGTATTGCATCGTCAATTATTACTTTATTTCCCCCTTTTCCCGAAACTTGATTTTTTGTTTGTGAAAACACCATTAAAGCGTTTTCAATAATATCTCCATTTTTTAATTCTTGCTTTTCTTTTATTTCGTTTTTTAATATATTTTGTAATGCATTAGATTGTGCGGAATTAATATTAACGTAGTTATTAACTGTTCCATTAATAGTTACGTTTAAATTAAATTGAGAGCTATTGTCATTAGCAATAGGGTTTACAATTTGACTTAATTCTTTGCAATCCTGAACCGAAAGCTCTGGCTTATCTCCTTTTTTTTCTAAAAAATAACCAACAGAATCTTTTAAGAATTGCGCAAAACTTACTATTGTATTTGTTCCCTCTATAAAAGGGATTACCGAAACCGAACCAAATTCAACTAAATCTAAAAGAACACTCCCTGTCTCAATTTTCTTAACATAAAGTTTTGCATTTCTTTCACTTTCTGAAAATCCATTTTTTTCTGAATGTCTATTATATTGGTTAGAAACAGCAATTAAAGATTTAGTTAGTTCTGTTAACTCTAAAGGCTCTTTGTTTTTAATTTCAATATTTAAAACAACATCTTTTATTTCTGCTGACATATTTGCGAAAATTTTAGCCATAAATATATGTTTTTTTAATTGACCATAAATATAAAACCGATTTGCCAACAGGGGTTTGGCGCAATAGGGGTATATCGGTTCAATTATATTTTTTACTTTTAATCAAAATTTCAACGGCTAGACAGTTTCGGGTTTCATAATTCCCCTACTGCGCCAAGCCCCAACCCGTTAGCCGTCATTGTAAAGCGACTACACCAAAACATTGAAAAGAGAAGAAATGAATAAAATAGTTGACAAGATTACAGCAGAACATTATTTGTGGGGAGACAATTGTGATAGTTGGATTTTGGCTGACACGGTTGGATTATCGGTAAAACAAGAAAGTATGCCAAGTGGAACAAAAGAGAAACTGCATTTTCATACATACGCTCAACAATTTTTCTATATCCTAAAAGGGACAGCAACGTTCTATTTGGAAACAAACAAAATAATTGTGAAAGAACAAAAAGGCATATTAATTAGACCTGAAACAAAGCACTATATAGCGAATGAAACAGTCGAGCAACTTGACTTTCTTGTAATTTCACAGCCAACAACCAATAATGACAGAACAACAATTGAACAATAATATGATACTGATAACTCAATTAATTTACATAATTCAAGGACAAGAAAAAACCTTCGATGAATTTGAAAGCATTGCGATTCCGACAATTTCAAAATACAATGGTCGTCTCTTATTTCGTGTAAGACCAACAGAAAAAAGTTTTATAGAAAGACAAATTGAGAATCCGTACGAAATTCATCTTGTGGAATTTGATACACAACAAGATTTTGAAAATTTTATGAAAGACGAAGAGAGAAAGAAATTTTTACACCTAAAAGAGCAATCAATAAAGGCTTCTATATTGATACAAGGGACTAAATTGTAAATAGCAAAAAACAACGAACGGCTAACAGCGGTTTTGCAAAAGTGGGCTTCAGTGCTAATTTGAACATTCGGAATTCTATTGAACATTTGTGCTAATTTGAACATTTGTTCTTAGATTTCCCCACCTTCGCAAAGCCGCAAACCGTTGTGCGTCATTTTTCGGGTGACGGGAATCAAATTAAATGAGACATGAAAATATTAGGCTTCATAATTTTTATAGCAATTTCTTTTTTAAACAGTTTCTTTTTTCCGAAAATTATCCATTACAATATTTGGGAGATTGACAATAATTCTCAGAGTATTTCTTGGGCAAAATTTGAGTGGTCAAATGGTGAAATTGATGGAAAACACTTTGAAAAGACCGCTATGTTAATACCTTGCAAAGTACATGGAATACCTAATATTGTAACATTCCAATTTGATTTGGGCGCTAACTTGACTGGAGTTTATGAAAATTCTCTAGGTTCATTTTATTCTCAAACTCCAAGTCTCAAGAAGAAAATCAAACATATTAAAAGTAAAATTCTGTTTTGGAACAAAGAAAGGTATTTTGAAGATTTAGTAATTAATTTTGGCGACTATACCGCTTCTAATAAAACAGCATACATTTATGGTAATTTCGGTGAAAAAGTTCAAATTCAGAATTCTAAAGACACTATTCATTTAGGCACAATTGGTTCAGACATTTTTAAAGACAAAGTTTTAATCATAGACTATCCTAAAAAACTGTTTGCAATTTGTGGTAATTTGCCTGAAATTTATAATTCAAACCTTGTCGATATTGAGTTAGACGAATATGGAAGAGTAATTTTACCCATGAGATTAAACGAAAATAATTATCGAATTATGTTTGACAATGGTTCTAGTATTTTCCCTTTAATAACAAAAGCTACTAACATTTCTAATTTTTCTACATCAAAAGACATTGACACTATACAAATTTCTTCATGGGGTAAAATTCATGGTGTAACAGGAAAATTAATAACGGACACTTTTCAACTCGCAGGTCAAAATTTTAATAATGTAAAAATATATGCAAATCATATCGGACTAGGAATTGACGAAAATACAGACGGAATGACTGGAAACGCTCTGTTTTGGGACAGGACAATAATAATTGACTTCAAAAACAAAAAATTTGGTGTAAAATAAAAACGAACGCACAACAGGGGTTTTGTGCAATAGGGGTTTTCTCGGTTAATCGAAATTTATTACTTTTAACAAGTTTCGGTAACGGGTTGACAGTTTCAGTTTTCATAACTCCCCTACTGCATAAAGCCCTAGCCGTTAGCCGACACCCTAAAACGACACAGCGAAAAAAAGACATATGGAATATTTAAAATCAATTTTTGACTTAACAAAATTACCTTCAAAATTTTTTGTACTGTTTTCTGTTATTTCTGGATTTATATTATTTGGAGAAAACGAACTTTTAGAAAAAATTCAATTATTAAAATTAAAAAATGATTTTGGTATTTATGTAGGTTTAGTTTTTTTACTTTCTACGGGTATTGTTTTAATAAATATTATAATTTGGTTGTTTTCAGAAATTAAAAGGCAAATAAATAAGTTTAAACTTAAAAAACATTGTGTAGAAATTATCAATAATCTTGACTTTCAAGAAAAATCAGTATTAAGAGAGTTTTTTCTAAACAATCAATCTTCAATTGATATGCCAATAGATGATGCAGTTATTTCGGGTTTATTGAATAAAGGTATTTTAAAAATAAATAAACAATTTGGTGGAAGTTTCATAATGACAGGAATGACTGCACCTGTTTCAATAAATAAAATTGTTGAAAAATACATCACTTTTGATAAAATTGATTTACCAACAGAAGAAACAGAAGAAAATATTGAATTTTTAAAAAACAATAGACCAGCTTGTCTGAATAGAAGATTTTTTTAAATGCTTATACTTGCAAAATATCAAATTAGAAATGGCGAAATCTTTAAATAACAATCTTAAAAAAGCGAAAGCAGGTAAAAATGACGAATTTTATACCGAGCTGACCGACATTGAAAAAGAGTTAAGACACTACAAAGACCATTTTAAAGGCAAGACAGTTTTCTGTAATTGTGACGACCCAAGAATTAGTAATTTCTTTCATTATTTCTCTCACAAGTTTGAAGATTTAGGACTTAAACGATTAATCACAACTTGTTACAAAAACCAAGAAAGAGATTTATTTAGTGAACACAAATCTGAAAGTGCTATTTGGCTTGAATATACAGGCGATAAAAATGGCGACAGAGTTCCAAATCCAGAAGAAATTGGAATACATAAATTAAAAGGCGATGGCGATTTTAGAAGCCAAGAAAGTATCGACTTGCTAACGCAAGCCGATATTGTGGTTACAAATCCGCCATTTTCTTTGTTTCGTGAATATGTTGCTCAATTGATTGAACACGACAAAAAATTTTTAATTATTGGAAATCAAAACAACTTCACTTACAAAGAGATTTTCAAACTTGTAGTAGAAAATAAGATTTGGGCAGGTGTTGATAATGGCGGAACAAAATGGTTTAAAGTTCCTGACCATTACGATATTCAAACCGAAACAAGAATAAAAACTGTTGACGGACAAAAGTATTTCAGTATGGGAAGTGTTTATTGGTTTACCAATTTAGACACAAGAAAACGTCACGAAGACATTATACTTTACAAAACGTATTATGGTAACGAAATTGAATATCCAACTTATGATAATTATGATGCAATTAATGTAAATAAAGTTGCCGATATTCCTATGGATTATAAAGGTTTAATGGGTGTTCCAATTACATTTATTGACAAATACAATCCTGAACAATTTGAAATTTTGGGAATTGACAGAGTTTTAGTTGAAGAAGCAACAGGAAAAGTTAGTCGCTTTCGCATAAATGATAAAGAAATTTATGCACGAGTAATCATTAGAAACCGTAAAATATGAAAATAGAACTTAAAGAAATAAAAATAAGTGAAGTTGCAAACGGCTACTTTAACGACAACGAAGAAGGAGTTGTTGGTTTTGGTGGTTTGCTCAACATTCGTCCAAAATATCAGCGTGAGTTTGTTTACAAAGACAAACAACGTGATTCTGTAATCGAAACAGTGCAAAAGAATTTCCCATTAAACGTAATGTATTGGGTAAAAAACGAAGACGACACTTACGAAGTTTTGGACGGACAACAAAGAACGATAAGTATTTGCGAATATGTTTCGGGCAGTTTTTCTTTAAACTCAATGTATTTTAACAACTTAACTGATGTAGAACAAAACCAAATTTTAGACTATAAATTAATGGTTTATTTCTGCGAAGGTAACGACAAAGAAAAATTAGATTGGTTCAAAACCATAAATATTGCAGGCGAAAAACTAACTGCACAAGAATTGCGAAACGCAATTTATACAGGAACTTGGCTAACAGAAGCTAAAAAGTATTTCAGTAAAACAGGTTGTCCAGCTTACAACATTGGAAACGATTATATAACGGGTTCACCTATTCGACAAGATTATTTAGAAACTGTAATTAGTTGGATAAGCAAAGACAACATTGAGCAATATATGGCTGAAAACCAACACAAGCCAAATGCAAGTGAATTATGGTTGTACTTTACAAGTTTGATGAATTGGATAAAAGTAGTTTTTCCAAAATATCGCAAAGAAATGAAAGGTATCAATTATGGTTTTCTTTACAACAATTACAAAGACCAAAATTTTGACGCTAAAAAATTAGAAGAAGAAATAACGACCTTAATGCAAGACGAAGACGTAACGAAAAAGTCAGGCATTTACGAATACGTTTTGACACGAAACGAGAAGTATTTAAGTATTCGAGCATTTACAGACAAACAAAAGCGTGAAGCGTTTGAAAGACAAAAGGGAATTTGTGTAAAGTGTGGCGTTGAATTTGGAATTAACGAAATGGAAGCCGACCACATTACACCTTGGCACGAAGGAGGAAAAACGACAGCAGAAAATTGTCAAATGCTTTGTAAACACGATAACAGAATAAAGAGTGGAAAATAAAGGGCGATCGGCTAACAGCGGTTTTGTGAAATGGCGGGTTCAGTGCCTTTTTGAAAACTTAGTGCTAAATTCAAACTTAGTGCATTTAATGTAGTTTAGTGCTAAAAATCCGCCACTTCACAAAGCCGCAAAACGTTGTACAACATTATTTTTTTGACCAATCGTTGCGTTTAATCGGAAGTCTTTTTTGTAAATTTTTGACGAAAATTTACGTGCTCTACTGGGCGAATAAACTACTCTATTTTTCTCCTCCACTTGCGGACGGAGCTGTGCGAAAAATCTTTTTCTTACGGGTCGACTATAATTAAAAAACTGACCTTTGTGTTTTCCCTTCTTTTCGGTTTGAGAAAATTTAATCTTATGTTTTTCGGGCTGACCTGGACGATTTTGAATCCTCTTTTCTTGCGAATTGAGAGTTATAAACTTGGTTTGTAACGGTTTGACAAATCTCGTTTTTAAACATGTTTTGAGTATTCTTTTCGTTACGGTTTGAGACCTGTCAAGAGTATTTTCTGCGACTTGACAAATCTCGGTTTTTATGAAAACAAAAAAATTAACGTCGTACAACAGGGGTTTGGCGCAATAAGGGTTTTCCTGCTTAAATTATATTTTTTACTTTTAATCAAATTTTTAACGGCTAGACAGTTTGCGTTTTCATAACTCCCCTACTGCGCCAAGCCCCAACCCGTTGTGCGTCATCTTGAAGCGACATAAACCTTAATGAAACAAAAATTAAAATGAGAAAAATAATAATACTTTTAAATATAATTATATTAGTAAACTTTACCGCAAATTGCCAAACTAAAAAACTAAATACAAAAGAAGTTGTAAAAACAGAATTTGGAAATATTTTGGATAGTTTAGAAGTAAACGGATCAATTTTAATTTATGACGTAAAAAACAAAATATATTATTCTAACGATTTTTCTTGGGCAAAAACTGGAGTAATTCCAGCATCAACTTTCAAAATTCCGAACTCAATAATTGCTTTAGAAACTGGAATAATTAAAAATGATTCTGCAATTTTCAAATGGAATGGTGAAAAACGGAGATTTAAAAGATGGGAAGAAGATTTGACTTTTAAAAAAGCGTTTCAAGTTTCTTGTGTTCCTTGTTATCAAGAAATTGCTAGAAAAGTTGGTGTAAAAAGAATGAAAAAATATTTGAGAAAATTAGATTACAAAGGAATGGTTTTCGACACTTTAACCATTGATAATTTTTGGCTTGAAGGAAAATCCAAATTTTCTCAAATGCAACAAATCGACTTTTTAGAAAGATTATATTTCTCAAAATTACCGATTTCAAAAAAAACAGAAAATATAATGAAAGACATAATGCAAATTGAAAAAACTGAAAATTATGTTATAAGTGGAAAAACAGGTTGGGGAATGAGGAATGAAATGAATAATGGTTGGTTAGTTGGATATTTAGAAACGAATAACTCAGTGTACTTTTTTGCTACAAACGTTGAAAAGCAAGAAACAAATATGGACGAATTTCCAATTATTCGATTGAATTCAACAAAAGAAGCATTCAGAAAACTAAAAATAATTCAATAAAAAGACGAACGCACAACATCATATTTGCAAAAGCGGGGGTTTGGTGCTTCTATGACAGTGACGTGCTAAATTCAAGCTTTGTGCTTCTAATGAAGTTTAGTGCTGAAAATCCCCGCCTTCGCAAATATGAGAACCGTTAGGCGTCAGCTAAGACAGACAGAGTAAACAAAATGAAAATAGAGAATTTAAAACCATTTGAAGGACAACATTGCGAAACAACAGCGACAGGAACCTTGTTGCGACAGCTTGACATTGAACTTTCTGAACCAATGCTTTTTGGACTTGGACAAGGACTCGGATTTATTTTTTGGAATATGAAAACAATGGACTTTCCTTTCATTGGCGGACGCATTAAAACCGATTTACTGACACTGAACATTGCGAATAACCTAAACCTTGAATTGACAATTAAAGAAACTTCTTCAACTCAAAAGGCTTGGGAAAATGTAAAACAACTTCTTGACAACGGAAAAGTAGTAGGACTTAAATTGGACTGTTATCATTTAGAATATTTTTCAAACCCATTTCATTTTGCAGGACACTATGCAGCAATTTATGGCTACGACAACGAAACTGCATTTTTGATAGACACGAAACAACAAGGCGGACAAGTTAAAACAAGTTTGAAAAGTTTAGCATTAGCACGAAACGAAAAAGGACCAATGTCCTCAAAAAACTTGTTTTACACACTAAAAAAGACAGACAAAAAGTATGAATTAAAAAAGGCTATTGTTACAGCAATTCGGAACAATGCGACTGATTATATAAATCCGCCAATCAACAATATTGGTTATAAAGGAATTTTAAAAACAAGTAAAGAAATTCTAAAATGGTTCGACACAAGTAAAGACATTAAAAGCGAATTTGAAGCAAGTGCAATGATTATGGAGAGTGCAGGCACAGGCGGTGCATTATTTAGAAATTTGTATAGAGATTTTTTAAAAGAGAGCTACGACATTTTAAAACTCGATAAACTTAAACAAGCACACACGGAATTTATTGAAATTGCAAACTTGTGGACAGAAATTTCAAATCTGTTTTTACAAGTGAGCAAGACCAAAGACAGAAAATATATCGAACAGGCTTCGGACATTTTAAAACGACTTTCAATAATAGAAAAAAATGCAATGGAGAAGTTGGCGGAAATATAGCCGAACGCCTAACACGGGTTTGGCAAAAGTGGCGGTTCAGTGTTCCGCAGACACATTTGTGGTTAATCAGAGTTTGTTTCTCCGCATCAACATTTGTGGTGAAAATCGCCACCTTCGCCAAGCCCGAAAACGTTAGGCGATAGCTTAAATCAACATTCTGCACAAAATAAACTGACTACAAAATTTGGACGACTTGACCAAAATTTACTAATTTGCGGACTAAAATATTTAGCAAACAGAAAATTAAAAAATGGCAAAAAACAACAAGTTAGTAGCACCATTCTTAAAATGGGTTGGAGGCAAAAGACAACTTATGCCTTCAATTGTTGAGCATTTGCCTGAAAACATTAAAAATCTGAACTATTCGGAACCGTTTATTGGTGGTGGTGCAGTTCTTTTTCATTTACAACCCAAAAACGCAATAATTAACGATTTTAATGAGGAGTTAGTTAACGTTTATAACGTTATTAAAAATAATCTATTTGAACTAATAGCCGACTTAAAAAAACACGATAATAACGCAGATTATTTTTACGAAATAAGAGGATTAGATAGAACCGAACAGTTTAACGATTTGACACCTGTTCAAAGAGCTTCAAGAATTATTTTCTTGAACAAAACTTGTTTCAATGGGCTCTACAGAGTTAACAATGCAGGAGAGTTTAATGCACCTTTTGGGCGGTATAAAAATCCAAACATTGTAAACGAACCAACACTAAAAGCGGTTAATAAATATCTAAATAGTAATAATATAATTATCAGAAGTGGCGATTATGCAACGGTTTTGGAAGAGTTAGACAACAGATCTTTCGTTTATTTAGATCCACCCTATCATCCAATTTCTGAAAGTTCAAATTTTACGGGTTATGTCCAAGGTGGTTGGAATATTTTTGATCAAGCAAGGCTGAGAGATGCTTGTAACGAACTTAACGAAAGAGGTATAAAGTTCTTACTTTCTAATTCTTCATCACCTCAAATAAAAGATTTGTATGAAGATTACAATATAACAACAGTAAAAGCAAACAGAGCAATTAACTCAAACGGTGCTGACCGTGGAGAAGTTGATGAAGTCTTAATCAGAAACTATGAGTAAATCCAAAAATGACCTTGCGTGGGAAAAGATATTTGAAAAGCACAAAATCCTTGACAAGATTTTGAAAGATGGTCATATTGAGATTACAGCAACAAAAATTAATGAGTTTCGTGAAGCAAGATTAATGACAAAATTTGATCACAAATCTCAACTTCCAAAACTTTTTGCAGATAACAAACTTTCAATCTTACCAACTTCAAGGGGTGGTTATGTAATCGGAGAATTTGAGGCTTTTTGCAAATTCAACTCAAATGATGTCGAAGTTACACCTATTGAATTTCCTACATTTTTAGAAAGCCTTGATTATCGTGATATAACAAGTGAAGCAACAGCGATAAACTGTGCATTTGTTTCAAAAATTCTTCATGACTTCACAAGTGAGGAAAGTTTATTTCCGACTGTAAGTGGTAGAATGAGTTCGTCCTCTTTTTCTTTTGGCATAAATTCTACCAAAGGGCTTTTTAACGTAAATGTTGGAAACTCACAAATAGAAATTGACGGAGGTTATGAGGGGGACAATTCTTTAAATCTCATTGAAGCAAAAAATTATATATCGTCCGATTTTTTAGTTCGTCAACTTTATTATCCATATAAACTTTGGAGTGGTAAAATTCAAAAACAAGTTCGCCCAATATTTTTGACTTATTCAAACGGTGTATTTGATTTAAGAGAATATACGTTTTCAAATATTGAACATTACAATTCTCTTGTTCTCATTAAACAAAAGAAATATGTAATTCAAGAAGGAAGCTTTAACCTTGAAGCTCTATCGCAAATTATTAATACTACTAAACTTGTAAAAGAGCCTGAAATTCCTTTTCCTCAAGCAGACAGTTTTGAGAGAGTGATTAACTTATGCGAGTTAATAAAGCAAAATCAGGTTATGACCAAAGAGCAATATCTTCAAGACTTTGACTTTGGAACAATTGATCCAAGACAACACGATTATTATACAAATGCAGCAAGGTATTTAGGTTTAGTAGATAAAACACAAGACCCTACAACTAAACAAACGTGCTTTGTATTGAGTAAATTAGGTCAAAAGACAATGAACGTATCTTTAATTGACAGACAAAAAGAGTTCATAAAATTGATCATATCACATAAAGCATTTAAAGAAACCTTGAAACTGCATCTTGACAATGGAGAAATGCCAAACAAGGAAACAATCGTTGAAATAATGAAGAAATCAAAATTATATAACGTTGGTTCGGACTCGACATATTTAAGAAGGGCTTCAACAATTATCGGTTGGACAAATTGGATAATAAACCAAACCGAAGAATAAGAAAGCCATCGCCTAACAAGGTATTGCCAAAAGCGGGGCTGAAAGGCTTCGATTGAACATTTGTGCAAGGTTCAACATTCGTTCTTCGATTGAACTTTAGTGCTAAAAATCCCCGCCTTCGGCAATACCCAAAACGTTACCTGTAATTTTACCACAGAATCAAACTTTAAAGAATAAACTATAATGAGTAAAATTGACGAAAAAACATTAAAAATTTATACTGCAAAAGCACAAGCGGACAAAGCAATAAGTTCTTTGAAAGGAATTTTATTTGGCATAAACCTAGACGGCGAAGTAAATGAAAAGGAAATTAATGAACTCCATAAATGGGTTGTTAATCATAATGACCTAATAAATAGAAATCCTTTCAACGAATTTATGAATATTATCGAACAGACAATTTCAAACAAAATTCCACCAAAAGAGACAATTGAAGACCTTTATTGGTTGTGTCAGAAATATGAAAACGACAACTACTATTATAATGCTGTAACTGCTGACTTACAAACATTACAAGGACTATGTCATGGAATTTTATCAGACGGTATAATTAACGAAAAAGAAATTTTTGACTTACATAAATGGCTTGGTGAAAACGAACATCTAAATACATACTATCCTTATGACGAAATCAGAAGTTTAGTATTATCAATCGTTTCAGATAAAAAAGTTGACGAAGAAGAAAAGCTAGTATTAAAAGCATACTTCAATCAATTTATAAAACTTCATGACAGTAAAACCGACAAACAAGTTAAAGATGAGACCTCGGAGTTGAACATTTCAGGTCTTTGCACAAGCGAACCAAATGTAATATTTGAAGGTAAAACATTTTGCATAACTGGTGTTTTAAAAAGAGGAAACAGAGAAGACCTTAGAAAAGACATTATAAAGCTAGGAGGCATCCCTACCGACAATGTAAGTCGAAAAACAGACTATTTAATTGTTGGTGACAATGGAAATCCGGCATGGGCTTTTTCTTGTTACGGACGAAAAGTTGAAAAGGCTTTGGGTATGCGAAAAGAAGGACACACAATAATGCTAATTCATGAGTTTGATTTTGCTGACATAGTTGACGACTTGAAATAACTAACCGCATAAAAAAACTACAGGTAACAGGGGTTTGGCGCAATAGGGGCATAACGGTTCAATTTTATTTTTTACTTTTAATCAAAATTTCAACGGCTAGACAGTTCGCGTTTCCATAACTCCCCTACTGCGCCAAGCCCCAACCCGTTGTGTGCAATTGGACGATTGGAACTTGATAAATGACCAAAAAAATAAAAAAAATCAGCTGGGAATTAAGATAAGGAATGGCGCAGCCTTTTCCGCTCAAGCCTTTGGAGAAGAAAACGCTGAAAATGCATTTTCAAAGCGGGTTCGCTTAAAAGGCTTGACGAAGTTAGGAGAAAAAAAGGACAAAGTCAACTTTTTTGATCCTAATGAGCTTATTCCCAGCTGATTTTTTTTATTTTTTTGGTCATGATTTGAAAACACAGCTCCTATCAGGATAGATAAGATCAATATTTTCAAATCATTTATCTAAGTTCCTTCTCGGTCCAACTACGTTAATTTCCTATCTTAGCAGATGAAGAATTTAACTGCACACAACACTGGCTAAGCCTAATGCTGCCCTGCGGGACAGCACTAGGCCTAGCCAGGGAACGTTATAAGCCATTTTTAAAAAACCACAAAATGAAAAAAACACTAACAATCGTAATTTCATTATTCTCCTTAATAATTTTTGGACAAAGATATAGTGATGTAATAAATACGAAAATGACTTCTGAACAATGGAATGAAGAAGCCAAAACCAACATACGACTCCTACCAAAATATGGTAATGTAGAGAAAACTGAAGGACAGAAAACTGCTGATAAAAATTTCATAGAAACAACACTTAAAGAACATAAAACAGAACGTATAGCTTCTAACAAATTAATCGAATTAGGATTTAAATACTTAAACACTGATGTTAAAACAGCTATGTATAGATTTAATCAAGCATATCTTTTAGACCCAACAAATACAGATATATTTTGGGGTTATGCTGGTGTCTATATGATACTTGGTGATTATGAAAAAGCTGAACAACAATATACAGAAGGACTTTCATTAGACCCTAAAAGTACACACTTACTGACTGACTATGGAACTTATTTTATGGCTCAATATTTTGGACTGCAAGCTTTAGATGGTAAAAAAGCTTTAGAATATGTCGATACTGCTATAAGCTATTTAGCAAAATCTTTTAAATTAGACAAAACAGACCAAAATACAAGTTTTAAACTTTCAGTATGTTACTGGATTAAAGGAAACTGTGAAGATTCTTGGAAATACTATAATATTTGCCAAAAACTTGGAGGACAACCAATCACAGAAGAATATACAACCGAATTGAAACGAAAATGTAATCCTAAAAAATAAAACGGCTTATAACAGCGGTTTGGTAATATGGCGGTACTTTGTGCCTTGTAGAAACACCACGCTTACTCGATGTTTAGTAAATATAACGTAGTTTAGTGCTGGAAATTCGCCACATCACCAAGCCGCAACCCGTTATGCCCAATTTTAGGACGACAGGAATGAACGAGAAAATATTTTATACATCGGACGAACTTCTTGAAATTTTTAAGGAGCAACATCGACTTTTTAGCCCGTTAGACCCAATTGCGGACGAAACCTTTGTTTTAACTCGTGAGACCAAAATTTGGGAATTACAAGATGCTCAAGATTTGCTTCCTTGGGACGAATATTCAGAATTTTTAAATCAAGAATTTAGAATTGACATTCCAAGAAAGAAATGGAAGACGGTTTTAAATCCTGATGACAAGCAAACACTTGGCGACCTGTGTGACTTTCTATCGACTGTTGCTGAAAGGGAAATTGTGAAACCTGTGAAAAGACTTGGTGCAGAGTGCTTGTCTGCCGCAATTTTCTTGACATTAAAAAGAAATCTAAAAAACAAAGGAGTAAATGTTTCTAACCTGAGACCGTCAACCAAAATCGAAGAATTTCTAGACATCAATGAAAATTTCTCTCCATTAATGGAAGAAGTTACGTTGACAGGTGTTAAGACTTTCGACAAACTTGAGTACGGGAAATTGCAAACAGAGAGAAGGTTTAAATATTGGATTGACAAAATATTCCCTAACTGGGTTTACAGACGACCAATTCATACAGGCAACATCCAGACATTTCGTGACTTGGTTGAGAGAATTATGGAAAATGAAAAACTGGGCATAACAGCACATTTGCAATAGCGGGGCATTTGTGTTTCAATGATAGTTTTGTAGGTAAATAAACTTTAGTATTTCAATTCAGCATTTGTGGTGAAAACCCCGCCATCGCAAATCTGCAAAACGTTAGCGGTCATTGTAAGACGACAACTCCAACAAAAAACAGCGTGACAGAAAAACTAAAATATTATCTTAAATTAAACACAAATCTTGACGCTATTCAAATCGACAAAATAGCAACTTACTTTAAGCTAAAGATTTTCAAAAAAAACTCTATTTTACTTTCAGAAGGCGAAATTTGTAAGGAGCTATACTTTGTGAATAGTGGTTGTATTCGGACATATTATATAACTAGACAAGGAAACGAAAAGACAAGATATGTGGCTTTCGATGGTTCCATTGCAACCTCAATTTCGAGTTTCATTTCGCAGCGACAATCATTTGAATTTGTAGATACCCTTGAAAATTCTGAATTATTAGCAATAAGTAATAAAGATTTTTACCAGTTATTAGCTGAAATCCCTGCATTCGAAAAATTCTACATAATGCTTTTGGAAATGGCTTATCTCTATCAAAATAAAAAGATTGAAAACCTTGTAACGCTTTCGGCAAAGCAACGCTACGACAAATTAATGATTGAGACCCCGATTTACATTCAACGACTCTCAAACAAAATACTTGCATCTTACCTCGGCATAACTCAAGAAACATTAAGCAGACTGAAATCGAAATAACCTTTTTGACCTATATCAATGCACAGGATTTTTAGACATTTTAATATTGTGCTTCACAATTTAAATTAATTAAAATGCAATTCGACACAAACAACAAAGTAGTAAAACTCTGTTCCGAAGGAATGGAACTTGAAGGACAAGGGCGAAAAAAGGAAGCTCTTAAACTTTTTCAACAAGCTTGGGACGAATCCTCGACTGATTTTGAAAAATTCACATCAGCACATTATGTAGCCAGACATCAAGAAAATGTTCAAGACAAATTAAAATGGGACGAAATAGCTTTAAATTTAGCATTGAAAATAAATGATGAGAATGTTAAAGATGCATTACCATCGCTTTATTTAAATGTTGCTAAGTGCCACGAAGACCTTAACGACTTACAAAATGCAAGATTAAATTATAATTTGGCTCTTTCGTATTCCAATCTATTGCCTGAAGAAGGTTATGGGAATATGATAAAAGGCGGAATAAAGAATGGAATTGAAAGATTAAACCAAAAAAACTTAAAAATGAGAAAAGTAATTGCAGCAATTAATATGACACTTGACGGAGTTTGCGACCATACCGTAGGAGTAGTTGATGAAGGACTACATCAACATTACACCGAACTGATAGACAATGCGGACATTATTTTATATGGTCGGACAACCTATCAACTTATGCAATTTTGGAAAACATTATTTGACAATCCCTCTGGTAAGAAATCAATGGACGACTTTGCTGTTTCAATTAACAATCTTCCAAAACTCGTTTTTTCTTCCACACTTCAAGACACAAGCTGGGACACTGCAAAACTTTGCGACATTCCATTAACCGAAAAAGTATTGGAACTCAAACAACAATCAGGAAATGACATTTTGATTGGAAGTCGAAGTTTAATTATTCAACTCTTAAATAATAACCTTATTGACGAATTTCAAATTTGCGTTCATCCTATAATTGAAGGTAAAGGTCTTAAACTATTTGACCAAATCACAGACAGAATAATGTTGAAACTCATTAATACAAAAACACTAAATTCTGGTGCGACAATTTTTTATTATGAGCCGACAAGAGAAGAAACAACGAACCGCTAACAGCGGGTTTAAGAAATTGGCGGTGAAGTGCTTAAATGAACATTTGTGCTTCGTATCAAGTGAGTGCTGGCAGACAGTTTTGTGCTCCGAAATCGCCAACTTCTTAAACCCACAAAACGTTATAGCCAATGGTAGGACGACCGTTCCAAAGACGATAGACCGACCAA
>CAZULO010000054.1:0-16335 GCA_964621245.1 uncultured Flavobacterium sp. | reverse complement strand
AGAAATTTTAGAAATTCGAGAAATAATTCTAATACTACTTGTTAAATTTGATTTTCTATATTGATTATTTTAAAACACAGATTGGAGAAATTTTAGAAATTCGAAAAATAACACTAATTTATACTAGTTCAAATTGATTTTAGATATTGACTTTGCGACAACAGATGGCAAAAAATTATACCAATTTCTAAAATTTATTTACTCTGTGTTATCTATGCTCCCATTCTCATCTTCCCCCTTTCTCCTATTCTCCCTTTCTCCTTTTACTTTTACCTTTTCCCATTAAAATTCATTTCGTATCTTTGAAAATTATAACAAAAAACAACTATGGACAACATAAAACAATACGTTCAAGAAAACAAAGAACGCTTCATTCAAGAATTAATCGAATTACTAAAAATGCCTTCAGTAAGTGCTGATAGCGCTTATTCACAAGACGTTATTAACACAGCAGAAGCTGTAAAAGCGAGTTTAGAAAAAGCGGGGTGTGATGTAGTGGAAATGTGCGAAACTCCTGGCTATCCTATCGTTTATGGGCATAAAATAATTGACCCAAACTTACCTACTGTTTTGGTATATGGCCATTATGATGTGCAACCAGCAGATCCAATAGAATTATGGACTTCGCCTCCATTTGAGCCTGTAATCAAAACCACAGCTATTCATCCAGAGGGTGCTATTTTTGCTCGAGGCGCTTGTGATGACAAAGGCCAAATGTACATGCACGTAAAAGCTTTCGAATATATGATTGCAAACAACAATTTACCTTGTAACGTGAAGTTCATGATTGAAGGGGAAGAAGAAGTAGGTTCAAAAAGTTTAGGTTGGTTTGTAGAACGCAATCAAGAAAAATTAGCTTGCGATGTAATTTTAATTTCAGATACTGGAATGATTTCTAACACACAACCTTCCATAACTACTGGTTTAAGAGGTTTAAGTTATGTTGAAGTTGAAGTTACTGGTCCAAACAGAGATTTACATTCCGGTTTATATGGTGGTGCTGTGGCAAATCCAATCAATATTTTAACGAAAATGATTGCTTCTTTACATGATGAAAACAACCACATTACGATTCCAGGATTTTATGATGGTGTAGAAGAACTATCTTTAGAAGAAAGAGCAGAAATGGCCAAAAGACCTTTTAGTCAAGCTGATTACAATCAAGCTTTAGATATTGCACAGGAATATGGTGAAACTGGCTATACTACTAACGAAAGAAATTCAATCCGTCCTACCTTAGATGTTAATGGAATTTGGGGTGGCTACACAGGAGAAGGCGCCAAAACTGTAATTGCGAGTAAAGCTTATGCTAAAATTTCTATGCGATTGGTTCCGAACCAAGATTGGGAAAACATTACTGAACTATTCAAAAAACACTTTGAAAGTATAGCTCCAAGTGCTGTAAAAGTAAAAGTTACTCCTCATCATGGTGGACAAGGTTATGTTACTCCAATTGACAGTATTGGATATCAAGCGGCTTCTAAAGCTTATTCCGAATCATTTGGAACTACTCCAATTCCAGTGCGATCAGGTGGTAGTATTCCTATTGTTGCGCTTTTTGAAAAAGAACTAAAGAGCAAAACAATTATGATGGGATTCGGATTGGACAGTGATGCGATTCATTCCCCTGACGAACATTACGGTATTTTCAACTATATGAAAGGGATTGAAACAATTCCTTTATTCTATAAATACTTTACAGAATTGCATACCAATAAATAAAAAACATATTCTTTCAAGATTAATATCATAAATAAAAAGCCTGTAAATTTAATTTTACAGGCTTTTTTTCTAAACAATATTTAAGGAGAAATATTTTACAAACCAGAACAATTTATATTAATTAAGCTATAACACAAACCATTTAGTAAAGTAAAAATCGAAAATTTCTACTGTTTGAATTATCATTATTTTAATTCCAAATCGGAAATTGACAGCGTATCAAATCAAAAAAAGCACACAAGAATAACACTAAAAAAGAGTTATTCTTGCATGCAAATTAATTAAAATCTTAGTGAACTAACTTTTTGATAGCAGTAGATCCATCTGTAAAAGATACTTTCAAAAACAAAGCTTGATTTGTCTTATTTACAGCAGTAATATCAAGATTTTTAGCATTTAAATTTGATTTACCATACAAAATTCTACCCAACACATCAACTAGCTGAACAGACGACATATCAACTGTTGCATTTACAAAAATACCTTCTCCTTTGGTAAACACAACTAAATCGTTTTTGGTTTCAAAATCTGGTTGACTTAAAACTGTATTTCGATACACTAATTTAAATCTATTATTGAATACGCCTTCATTAGAAGAAAACGGATAAGCGCTTTCTTTTATATTATGTAACGTATTCGTTAATTTATCTTTTAAAAACACATCTTGATCAGTAAATAAACCATCTACAGCCGCAAGTCCTATAGAATAATTTCCTCCAGTTGTAACTTTCAAACCTAAATCAACTTCATCAGTAGCTTCAAAAGGCAAACCTCTACCTTGAATTACATATTCAGAACCATGAATAATTGTATATAACATCGTTTTCGATTTGTCTAACATTTCTCCATCAATTCCAAAATCCAAATCAGCTGTAGCTTGATCAGAATACCCAACCAAAATTTGATTATACCCATTCGTTTCATCGTTTAAATTCAACCAAATTCGATGTGGTTCAGCTACTTTTGTAAGCGAAACATCTGAGGCTTGCTTATAAAACTGTGTACTAGCCACAGCATTAACACGTTGCGTATTAAAGAAATTAGCTGTTGTAGCAGAAGTGGCATTCACAAAAAACCCTTGTCCTGTTTGAATGATTCCGTTTGGAACAGGTCCGCCAGCCGCTGCAGCAACTCCTCCTAAATTAGTAAAACTAGCATAATTATTTTGAGGATAAGATCCTGCTACTGCTGCTGCCGTATGCGTCCAAAAATATAAAGTTCCTATAGCAGTATTCGAACTTAAAAATGCTCTAGCATCAATTGGAGAAGCATAAGGATTACCCAATAAATTAAAGCCTACACCAACACTTTGAGTTATGTTTCCATTATTTAGATTCCCCATAAATTGCCCATTAAATGACGTTGGTGTTACTGACCAATCATTTGCAGCACGTATCATATATCCCTTACCCGAAATAAAATTTGAAGTGGCTGATACGGATTGATAAGCAGTTGGAGTACTTGTACCCGTAAACAAATATTGATAAAATCTGTTTGATAAAGTACTAGGTGAAAAAGCTTGTAATTGCTGACCAGTGACAGGAGAAGACCAAGCGGTATAATCTAATCGAACCATCGAAGCAGAATTTCTTTTTACTATTACATTACCAACATTAACCGCTAAAGGATCTATTTGTCTTAATGCTGCATTATTATTTACCGTAAAAGTACCCGTGCCATTCACAGCGACTACTCCATTTGTAGTTAGGGTATGACCCGTATTTATTACTACATTTACACCAGAATTTACCGTTACCGAACAGGCTTCTAAATTACTTGAAGAAGAATAATTTCCTGTAAAGCTTACGGCTGTGGTTTTAGTTGGCGTTCCATTTGTCCAACCTGTTCCATTCCATACTGTAGTTACACTTCCACAAGGCACTATATTAATAGTTACTGTTCTACTTGGCACCCAACCATTATTAGCATTTTTAACATCTACTTTAAAAGTTGTTGAAACGTTGGTTGTTTCAGAATTCGTATAAGAAATCAATCCATCGTTAATATCTTTTTGTGTAAAAGTATTTCCAGTGATCAAATTCGTTCCATTTCTTTTTAGATTTCCCACACTTGGTGCTTCTAATAAAGTATAAGTTTGTTGTAAATCTGTTTGCGAAGCAGAAATTGCACTTAAATCAGAAGTAGTTATATTAGCTGTAGAAGTAGCAACAACATTTATAACATTTGAAGTTAAAGTTGGTACAGGATCAATGTTAGATTTATTACAAATTTTCAAACTAAATGCATTGACACTTCCTCCATCACCGTTATATGGATCGCTTACTGTTAAAGTCCATACCCCATTTGAAGCCAATCCATCAAAAGCCGTTAACGATTCAAACGTTTTTATTGACCCAGAAATGGCAGGGGAAGTAGTATTACAAGCCGGAGTAGCACCTGAATCATCGTAAGTAGCATCAATATCTGGTTGTGCACCACAAGCTTCTTTTTGTAAAATTACTACAGGACTTCCAATGGCCGCAGGTCCTGTTAGAGTAATTGTCATATCTTGCACATAAGTATGAGAAATATTTACCGTTGCCGTAATTTTACCTACAGTATAATTCCCTGAAACGGTTACTGGTACAGTAGCTACTGAAGCCGCCGTAGTACTTATAGTAGCATTTGAAAAATCAGTAGCAACAAATGAAGTTGGCGAACAATCAATTGTAGCAGTTTGAAAACTTCTTAAAACGACATATGAGGCTGTTGCACAACTATTCTTTGGGCGAACTCTCCAATAATAAACTGTTTGAGAGGCTAATCCAATAATTTCAAAAGTTGGAGTTGAAACTGTACCAGAAAAAGCTAATGTACTAAAAGAAGGTGAAGTAGAAACTTGTACATCCCAACTAGTTGCGTTAGTATCATTTTGCCAAGTTAAGGTGGTGGCTGTTGTTAAACCTGTTACGCCATCAGCAGGAAAAAGCAATGTTGGATTAGTAAAAGTAGGATGAAAAACAGTTAAAAAGATTTTTCTAATTTCTGTTTCCGTACCATTATTACCAATAACATCAATACTATAACTTCCAGCTGCTACAGCTGATAAATTACTGATCGTAAGATTAAAAGTTCCGGAAGCTGCAAAATTATTTGCACTAAATGCTACGATTGCACCTGAAGGCACATTTGAAGCACTCATCGTCACATTAGCTCCACCTATTTTTGTCAGAGAAAAAGGATATACCACATTTCCCGTATTAGAACATTTTGTTTGCGTATCGGCTAATGTTTTGAAAGTAAAATTAGAAGACACACCTGTTAGCACCAATGCAAATTTTTGTGGACCCCCTTGTAAAGTACCTTTATGAGAAATAGTTACGGTGTAAGTTGTACCTGCAGCTGGCGCATCAACATTAATTCGTTCTACATTGTCAACCGGATTATCACCAGATCTAGTAGCTAATGCTGCTGCATTATTTGTTAATCGCCAAGGAAAAAAAGTAGTTCCACCTTGAGTAATTCTGATATCTAAATCATTTGTTAAGTCTGGAATTGACTCATTCAAAACACCTGAATTTATTTTAGAAGCATCAGGAACATCTGTCCAAGATATAGAACCTAAAAGCGGTGTCGTTCCACCTGTGGCTACAAACTGTCTTACAATGGTTTGTCCTTGACTAAGTTCTTCTTCAGAGATCCACGAAGTTAATCCATTGTTAGAAATTGTTTCAGCTGCAAATTTAGCATTAACATAACCCCAACCTGATTTAGCATCCGGACCAACGGCGTCCATATCTGTTGCAGTATGACATGTGAGTCCTTTTAGCGTAGCCGCTCTTAAAAACTTCCCATTTACATTACTTGCGTGTTGTTGCAATAGCGTTAATGTACCTGTTACGTTAGGAGCGGCCATTGACGTACCCGTTAAATTAGAATATTGCGAAGTGGTCCCTCCAGTTCCAGCTCCATTACCGGCTGAGAACAAACCTGTTCCATTACCCGCTACATCAGGCTTTATTCGTCTGTCATCAGAAGGTCCTTGACTTGAACTAGCATTAATTGCACCACCAGCTGTTATGGCTCCAGTTGTAGCATTTACAGTAGCATCATTAGAGTTCGCGATGGTTAAAATATTCTTGGCGTTTTTATTTCCATTTAATTTGTCGTAGTTAGCTGTAGTTGGACTTGGATTAGCAACACTTCCGTCATTACCAGCTGACATAATAGGCAAATAATAGGGAAAAGTGTGTGCTATTACATCCCAATTGTAGGCATCTGCCGAATACGCGCCAATAAACCAAGGAGTAGCTGTAACACTAGAAACTGGAACTCCATAAGAGTGATTAGACAGCAACATCCCATTCATAGCTTCTGAAATAGCCTCTGATTCGTCTGAATCCCAATCAAAAGTTCTAGCTGTTGCTGCAGGAGCCATTCCTCGTGCTGAGGCATTTACGCCACTTCCAACAACCGTACCTGTTACGTGAATTGCGTGAAAACTATTTGTATTTCTCGTTGTGGCGTCTACAAGAGTAATTCTACCAGCATATTCTTGATGTGCATGTATTGGACCTCCATCCCATACTCTCGGCACCATACCAATACCAGTTAAATTCAATCCTAATCCACCACCAGATCGTAAAAAATCAACTCTTGTAGACGTAGCCGCTGCGGCATTATCTATGGAATAATAAATTGGAATACCTTCTTTGGTAATGTACATTAATTGATCAAAACTTCCTGAATCGTTTTGCTTAAACAAAGGGAGCTTGTTTAATTTTGCAAAATCTGCAACTTCTTTTCTTTGGAGTTCTTCTCTTTGTTTTACAGAAGTAAATAATTGATTGGCTTTTACCAAATCATATTCTTTAATAATTTCTTTTACTTGTTTTTCATTTTGAGAAAAACTCAAAAAAGGGAATAAACAAATTAACGATAAAAGATAATTATTACTAAAAACGGGGCTAATTTTTTTCATAATATTTAAATTTGGATAGCAATTTAAAAAAAATATTCAATAATTACAAAAATTTTAAAAATAAAAAAGCCCACAAATAAAGTGGGCTTTTAACATATAAATAAAATATTACATTATAATTTTCTTAAGAACAACATCGCCGTTTTCTAATTGAATTTTTAAAATTAAGGCTTGTTGATTTGTAGTAATTTGATTAGAATTAAATAAGTTAGTAGTAATTCCTGATTTTGTGTAAACCGTTTTACCTAAAACATCATATACCTCAACTCGTACTATTTTAAATTGATTTGATTGAATGGTTAATTCATTATTTTTAACTAAAACATCAACTTTGTTTTCAACAACTGCAGCTGGTGTTATTGGTTTTTTATAAACTAATTCAAATCTATCATTAAATGTTCCTGCTTGCGCTACAAAAGTGTAAGCTGACTGTTTTAAATCGTGAATCGTATTTGTATAATTATCTTTGATAAATACATCTTGAGATTCAAACAATCCATCAAGTTGTTCGATATTGATATTAAATTCGCCACCTTCAACAACTTTCAAACCTAGCTTAACGATATCTTCTTGGTTAAAAGGTAAGCCTTTACCCTGAATCACATATTCTTTATTACCTAGCACATTGTATAAGAATGTTTTTGAGGTATCCAACATTAAACCATCTACATTTTCATCAATGCCATTTGTTGCAGCAGGTGAGTATCCAACTAAAATCTGATTATAGCTATCAGCAGACCCATCTAAATTAAGCCAAATTCTGTGATTTTCAAATCCAGCATTACTTTTTTCTGAGGTTCTAAAAAACTGAGTAGAAGTTGCCGCATCCACACGTAATTCATTTTCAAACTTCACATCAAAAGAACCAATTGCATTAACAAAAAATCCTTGACCCACTTGAATTTTATCATTTGGAATAGCACTTCCGTTTGCCGAAGCAACTCCACCCAACAAAGTGTAAGACGCGTAATTATTAGAAGGATAAGAACCTCCGCTTGCTGCTACTTTATGAGACCAGTAATACAGTGTTCCAATTTTTCCATTCGCTCGGATAAAACTTGGCGCATCAATTGGAGACGCATAAGGATTCCCTAGTAAATTAAAGCCTTGTCCAACTGTATTTGTAAAGCTACCATTATTTGGCACACCTGTAAATTGTCCATTATAAATTGTAGGGGTTGTTGGCGACCAATTGGTAGCCACACGAATCATATATCCTTTTCCAGGAAGGAAGGAATTTGTTGATGGTGTTACAGATTGATAAGCAGTAGGCGTTGTTGTACCAGTAAATAAATATTGATAAAAACGAGAAACTGCTGTATTTGGTGAAAATGACAACAAATTCTGATTGGCTACTGGAGAAGACCAGGCTGTGTAATCATTTTGAATCATGGCAGTTGAATTTCTTTTCACAATAATATTACCTGTATTTACAGCGTGTTTTGCAAGTTGTATCAAAGCAGCATCATTATTAAACGTTAAAGAGCCAGTGCCGTTAACAGTAATATTATCACCAACTCGCAAGGTATGACCCGCAACAAAGGTTACTGCAGCTCCTGTATTTACAGTTACTGAACAAGCATCTAAACTTGCCGTAGACGTATAATTTCCAGCAAATACTACTGCTGTTCTAGAGGTTGGCACTCCAGCGCTCCAAGCTGTACCATTCCATGTTGTTGTAGTAGCACCACAAAACCATAATTGACTTGAAAATACACCTCTTCCATAAGTAGATGCATACACATTAAATAAACTTGCATTTGCTAAATTAGGTTGAATATCTAAATCAGTTACCTTCACATTACTCATTCCATTATAAGAATGAAACCACTTTAAAGCTTGATTGGCTGTTGACGAAGCATTAAATCCTACAGTATACCAAACACCTAATTCAGTACCTATCATTAATTCACTAGTAGCTAAAGGATTTTGAACAATGGCTCTAACTGGGAAATCCGGTAAATTACCTTCAATACTATACCAATTTGTTCCCGCATTTGGAGTATACCAAATACTAGTTACCCCGTAGTTACTCATAGTTACAAAAATCTGACTATCATTGGCCCCAAAAGCAATATCCGAGACAGAACCTACAAATCCAGCACCTGTAATATCTGTCCAACCTGATGTAGCCGCTACAGTAGAATTAGAATTTACAGCCGTTACTGTATTCGCATTTGTAATTCTTAATAACTTTCCGTTAGCAGTTCCAACATAAAGGGTTGAAGAAGTTACTTTTCCGGGAGAAATAGCAGTTGGAAAAGAAGTTAGTAATGCGTTTGTTAAATCTACTCTTGTTACTGCTCCAGATTTTATACTTCCATATCTTCTTATATAGTAGACACGTGTAGCTGTATCAGTAAAATCAGAATACACAATATCATTAGCAGAATCTAGTGCGAAAGCAGGATAAAATAGTCCACGATTAGCAGTGTTATCATCTAAAATTCTTGTTCCAGTATTATTAATTGGTCTGTAAACAACATCATCGTTATATACATAATTCGTAATCATATATTCGTCAGCATCTTGCGAGTATAATGGAATACCTCCATCTCCTCCTTGAATTTCAAAACTACCTGTAATACCAGCCCCTGCCCCAGTTGTTAAACTAGGTGTTTGCGGAAATGAATTACTTCCATTATCTTGTGCACCCGCCACAAAGAAATCACCTGTATTTCCGGCTATACCCGCTGGTAAAACTCCCATACCTACAAATTGAGTAACATTATATCCAGTGTTTTTTGGAACTATTGCAGCAGAGGTATTAGTTGCTGCAGTTAAACTAGCACAATAATACACACCTCCATCATTACCAAAAATAGCTGTATTAGTCGCACCTGGTCTGAAAGTCATAGCATGTTGATCAGAATGAACCCCATTACCTGTACTCCAACCTGAAATTTGTGTCCAACTAGTACCACTATTTGTTGATTTATGAATATTGATACCACCAACATAAACATTTGCATCATTAGCAGGATCCGATTCGATAAATAAATCATAAAAAGATTGGGCTCCAGTAAATCCATAAGTGTTTAATCGAGTTTCTGTAGCTGGAGAAGTTGGTGGCAATGCCAAGACAGTAGGCGCAGTAGCAAATCCATTTGTAGTTAATAAAAGCTGTACTTCTTTGTCAGGTGCAGCTGTATTAGCTTGTCTTAATTGAGATAAAACATAAATTTTATCCGCAGTGGTGTTAGACGCTTCAATTTCAACACGTACTCCACCACCATTACCAACAACAGTGTGCTTTAAAGTAAATGTAGCCCCATTATCTGTAGACACAAAAATTCTTCCTCCACCATCACCGAATGTAGAACTATTAGTAGATGAAACCCAAATTTTACCTCCAACAGCAATTTCTATATCCATTGGACAAGTTTGATTTCCACTAGGCGCAGTAGGCAAAGTCAATTTAGTCCAAGTAGCACCACCGTTAACTGACTTATACACACCATAATTAGACGCATTAGCATAAGCACCAGAAGTAAAACCATCACCTACAGCGGCATAAATTTCAGAAACACCTCCATTATTTTTTATGGCCACATCGTTAATCATTTGTACATTTAAAATTTCAGTACCATTAAAATCACCCGGAGCTGCTGGTTTAAGAGTTCCTGTTAAACCAGATAAACTTGCAACTAACAAATCTCCATCTTCTTTCGATATAAAAACAGAAGGTATTGAAACACCCAATCCAGAATCTGCCATAGACAATAAAGCGCCACTCACATTATTCATGACTATAGCACCAACCGCACCAGCAGCCTCAGCTTCTGCTACTTTAGATTCAAAACTACAGGTTCCTCTTCTGATTAAAACTATCTTACCTGCATAAGTACCAGTAAGAGGCGTACACGCATCATCAGTAGGTGCAGTACCATCATTTGCAATTACAATTTGAGCACTTAATGGGGCTGTTAAAGGATTTCCAAAAGCAGCAAAAGTAGATTGATAATTTCTTATTGCAACTGGGTTTGCAGAACCTGTTATTTCAAGACTAAAAACATTTCTAGTAACAGATGAAGGTGCTCCACCACCAAAAACTTGATACCAAGAATTTCCAGCATTGGTTGTTTTCCATATACCATTACCTGCAACATCTCCTGTATACGACTCACCTGTTCCTGCGTACCAGGTACTTGAATTTAGAGGATCTACAGCTAAAGCTACTACATTTAAATGCTCAGGAATGTTCATTCTTGTCCAACTTGTAGCAGCAGTAATGTCCGTATTTTTCCATAATCCACCGCTCACACCAGCAGCAATAACTGTTTTGTTTGTAGCATCAGTAGGATCAAAAATTAAAGCTTTTGTTCGGCCTCCAACGTTATTTGGACCTCTTTCAACCCATGGATTATCTAACCCATCACCAGGAGTTCTATTTAATTCTTGGGCTTTTTTTTGTTGCTCTAATTCATTTCTGATTTCAGATAAATTTTCACCTGTTGGTCTTCCTAACTGAGGATTCATTGTCAAAGCCCAGTCTTGCTCATAGTATTTGTTTGGTGGTAAACCTTCAGCTTTTCTTTGTGTTTTGGACATCAAAAATTCTTTCTTAAACAGTTGTTCATCAAGTAATTTTTGATGCTTCATTCTTATGGCTTCATTCTCAATTTTAACTTGCTGAACTAAAACCTCTTGTTTGTTTTGATCTGAAAACGCTTTTATCTTAGAAAGCGTAGAAACTTGTGGTCGCTCAATTAAAACATTAGAACCAAGGGATTCTGTTTGAATTGGAGCGCCATTTTTTTCAACTAATTCTTGTTTAGTTGTAGTTGCTTTACGTTTAGTTTTACCTTTTATTTTATCTAAATCAGAAAATAAACTAATTGTAACTACGGAAAGTACAACAGCAAACATAAAGGGAAAACCAAGCTTTTGTAGTTTTGATTTCATAATTTGGGGTTTATGTTAATGTTGCTAAAATAATAAATAATTTAATATAATCAATAAAATTATAAATAAATCACAAGATATCATAATAATAAAAATAGTATATATAAAAATTAACTTAATTTTCGTACAATATACTATTGTGATAAAAAATAAAATAAAATGAATTTTATTTTGGATAAGTAAACTTAGTTTTTATCTTTGCAAAGAATTACCGCGGGTGTGGTGAAATTGGTAGACACGCCAGACTTAGGATCTGGTGCCGCAAGGTGTGAAGGTTCGAGTCCTTTCACCCGCACAAAAAAAGCTCAAAACAATGTTTTGAGCTTTTTTTTATTTAAATGTTAAAATATATTCTTCTAACGCTTGAAGTTCTTCTTCTGTCATTGTTTTGGTGACAGCTAAATTGGCTTTCATAATTTCATACTGAGTAGGATCTACAATAGGATCTAATTCACCTTGTAAAAACAAAACCATATTTGCTTTCTTGGAAGTATAAATTGTAGCAATTTCTTTAAGGCTAGGTGCAATAACTTTCTCCTCAGGCTTATGGCAAGTGGCGCACATCCCTTTTCCTTCAAATAGTTCTTTTCCTAAATCTTTTGTACTATTTGGAGATTCTTCCAAAAGAACATCCGTCACCACTTCTGGTTCTTTTTTACAAGAAAAAACGAAAACTATTGTAAAAATAAATAGTAACTTTTTCATTTTAATTTATTTTTGATTTAAAAGTATAGCAGCTTCTTTTGCAAAATAAGTAGAAATTAAACTCGCACCAGCTCTTTTGATACACATTAATTGTTCCATCATAATTTTATCATGATCTAACCAACCTCTTTCTGAAGCGGCTTTAATCATAGCATATTCCCCTGAAACATGGAAAACCGTTACTGGAACATTAACTGCATCTTTTACTTCTCGGACAATATCTAAATAAGCAATTCCAGGTTTTACCATAACCATATCTGCACCTTCTTCCACATCCCATAAAGCTTCTTTAACGGCTTCAATACGGTTAGCATAATCCATTTGATAGGTTTTTTTATCTTTTGGCACTTCGACAACCTCAGCATCAGACTCATTTTCTTTTGGAGCACTATCTAAAGCGTCACGAAACGGACCATAAAACGCCGATGCATATTTGGCTGAATAACTCATAATTCCTACATTATGAAAGCCCGCTGCATCTAATCCTTCTCTTAAACGTAAAACTCTTCCGTCCATCATATCGCTTGGCGCAACGAAATCAGCACCAGCTTGCGCATGAGAAACGGCCATTTTTACTAAAGCTGCATTGGTTGCATCATTAGCAATGTCGCCATTTTCAATAATTCCATCGTGACCGTAAATCGAATACGGATCTAAAGCTACATCTGGCATTACTATCATTTCTGGACAAGCCGA
Organism: uncultured Flavobacterium sp.; assembly: GCA_964621245.1. Lineage (GTDB taxonomy): Bacteria > Bacteroidota > Bacteroidia > Flavobacteriales > Flavobacteriaceae > Flavobacterium. Next base: position 3,386 of record CAZULO010000054.1, on the reverse strand, counting down.
TTTAATGGCTTTAATAGCACGTTGCATTAATCCATCTGGATTCCAAGCTTCCTTTCCGGTATTGTCTTTTAACGATTCATCTACTTTTACATAAATATTTACTGCACGAATGCCTAAAGCGAACAATTCTTTCACTTCTTCCACCGTTAAATCGATAGAACGACGATAAATCCCAACCATGGATGGAATTTCTACTTTTACATTATCGCCTTCTGCAATAAACATCGGAAACATAAAATCGCTCGGACTTAATGTGGTTTCGCGAACTAAACTTCTTATGGATTCGTTTACTCTTAAACGACGGCCTCTTTGTAATGGAAACATATTTTTTTTATTTACGATTTACGATATGGGATTTGTGATCTTAGCACACCATCCAATCTATCGGATTTTCTAAAACTTGTATTAATTTCTTCTAGAAATATTTAACTCCGCTGGAGTTATAACCAATCTATCGGATTTTCTAAAACTTGTATTAATTTTTCTTCATCACTTCCCACTTCTGGATGATGGTCGTATACCCATTGCACGTGTGGAGGCAAACTCATTAGAATACTTTCTATTCTTCCGTTGGTTTTTAGTCCGAAAAGGGTGCCTTTGTCGTGAACCAAATTGAATTCTACATAACGACCACGGCGAATTTCTTGCCAAGTGCGTTGTTCAGTTGTAAATGGTAAATCTTTTCTTTTTTCTAGAATGGGAACATAAGCTTCTAAGAAAGAATTTCCAACTTCTGTAACAAAATTGTACCAATCTTCCATTTTCATTTCCTCAGTTTCTTTACAATAATCGAAAAATAAACCGCCTAAACCACGCGCTTCGTTTCTGTGCGCGTTCCAAAAATAGGCGTCACATTGTTTTTTATATTTGGGATAGAATTCTGGATTGTGTTTGTCGCAAGCGGTTTTACACGTTTGATGAAAATGTTTTGCGTCTTCTTCAAACAAATAATACGGTGTTAAATCTTGTCCGCCACCAAACCAACTATTGATTACGTTTCCGTTATCATCGTACATTTCAAAGTAGCGCCAATTTGCATGAACTGTTGGCGCCATTGGGTTTTTGGGATGAATAACCAAACTCAAACCACAAGCAAAGAAATCAGCTTCCCCAACGTTGAACATTTTCTGCATAGCCTCTGGTAACTTTCCATGAACTGCTGAAATATTTACGCCGCCTTTTTCAATCACGTTTCCGTTTTCGATTACGCGTGTTCTTCCGCCACCGCCTTCTGGTCGTTCCCAAATGTCTTCACGAAATTTTGCTTTTCCTTCAACTGCTTCTAATCCAGCAACGATTTGGTCTTGAAGGTTTTGTATGTAGGTGTAGAATTTATTTTTCAATTAAAAGTGTTTAAAAGTGTTTAAAAGTGTTTAAAAAGTGTTTAAAAAGTGTTTAAATGATTTTCCAAAAATAACCTGGAGTATTTACAATTTTTCCTTCCATTCTTAAAGAAGATAAGTAATTAGTTACTTTATTTCTCTTCTTTTCTTCAGATAATGCTGTAGATAGTTTTGGAATAATTAAATTGTCAATTTTATCTCTTTTGCAACTTCCATAAGTTCTAAGATATTCTAAAATTAATTTTTTGAAATGCGAATCATCAAAACTTCTATTATCAAGATATTCTCTCTTTAGTTCCTCATTATTAACAGATAGTACAATGTCATGAGAAAGATAAATGTTAGGTTTTCTACCTTCTATATATTTACACTTTTTAAGGTGTTTAAATTCACCCTCGGTAATTTCTTTTTTCTTTTGAACTTTATCAAGAAGGATGATTTCTTCTAATTTCAAATCTGAATTTTTAATAAGTATCCTTGCAAAATTTTCATCGAGAATTTTACCAATAATAGTAACTTTTACTTTGTTATCCTCAAAATCAAAATCTGGTAAAGGAAAGAAACGTTTTTTTTGAAAATTAAACATTTTTTTGATTCCTCCGCCTTGAGTTTCAATCATGTCTAAATTTTTCATAGCTTCTACTAAGAAAGGATTTCTATAAACTTCTTCAGGCGTATCATTTAAAACTACTTCTTCAACAGATTTAGGCAGGAATGAGCCATAATTAGAAAACACCAAATGATCGTCTTCAAATTCCACTACATTTATTCTAGCTCCTTTTGTAAAATCCTGATGAGCAATGGCATTATTTAAGGACTCTCGAATAATAAACGGTTCATATCTTAACACTTCATCTGGAAACAAAGTGCCTTCTCTTAAATAACGATATTTAAGATTTCTAATTTTTTTATAAACCTCATCAATGTTTAATAAAAATGGTATAGAAAATAATTCGTAGTCTTTATCTTGATTATCTAAACTTTTTAAATTCCATCTTATTTTTACTGTTGAATTTAAATAATGTTCAGCTTCTTCTTTACCTAATAAAATTAGAGCTGTTCTTGTGATTTTACCTTTTATTGTAATTTTTGCTTTGTTTAAAAAATCGAAATCACTCCATTTACCTATTTCGTCGCTATATTTCGGATTTCTTTTTATAAATTCAATTTTTGCCTTTTTAATGGCTTCAGAATCTAAATCATCAATTGATGCTTCATCAATAATTTCTTTAGACCAATCTTCATTTATTTTAATCTCCGTTAAGATGGCATCTAATCTTGATTTAGTCATTGCAACTAAATTATCATCTATTCTTTGCCAAGTCTTTTTGTGAGCATAAACAGGGAGTCTAAATAGATGTTTAGGGATTTTGAAAATCCAAATCGTTTTATTAGTGTCTGAAGTTTTAAATTCTTTAACAGAAAAACTTTCAATATCTAAGTTTGTACAATTTCCGTTTATTCGATAACGAATATCATTAATTGAGTGTCCAGCAAAATCTTGAATGCCAACAATTTCAAGTGTTTCATCTTTTACACCAATAACCAAATGACCGCCTTGCATATTGGCAATTGCTGAAATATAAGAAACGATGTCATTTCCTTCTTTTCCAGCTACAGAATTTTTTAATGATTTGAATTCTTTCCATTCGCATTTTTCATTTTCGATTGAAAAGTTATTAATCAAATAATTTTGTAATTCATTCTCAGTCATTAGCTTTAGTTTTAAACAAATTTAAGAAATTATAGTTTGTATGTAGGTGTAGAATTTATTTTTCATTATTAATGATTTTATATTCGTAATAACGAAATACTTTTGCTTTTTCAGGATTTTGCTCTGATTCAAATCCATTTGGAAAACCTTTATTTTTATAAAAATTACCTTTAAACAAAACTTTAGTATTGAATTTAATTAAACTATCAGGAAATTCAACTTCAGGATTTGCAGCTTCAATATAAACACATTTTTCAGCTAACTTATCTTTAAAATCTTGATATTTAACTATGTCAGTTTTAGTTGCCCAGTTAGCACATTCACAAGCC
>CAZULO010000053.1:12546-16471 GCA_964621245.1 uncultured Flavobacterium sp. | reverse complement strand
AAAGAAAAACAAAATTTTCAGCAAGTAACCAATGTTTATTTTGAAGCGGAAGAAGCACCAACTCAGCAAGCAGTTGTGATTTTAAACGCTTCCACAACCAAAAAATGGGTCAATAATATTACTGTCATGTCTAACGTTTCAGCACATTATGCGCCAAAAGGAAAAGTTTTACTTTCTGTTTCGTATAACGGAATTCCTTCAGAAGACGATGCCTTTTTATCAGAAAATATGAAAGCTGAACTGAAGCAATGGTTTGGTACACAAGTAGACAAATGGAATCATTTACAAACCTACCGAATTCCGTATGCTTTACCTAATCAAGAGCAGGTTTCCGATGAAGTGATAACTTCACAAATTCAAATTAATGATACGCTATTTATCTGTGGTGATCATTTACTAAATGGTTCCATCAACGCAGCCATGAAAACAGGGCGTGTTACAGCAGAAGTTATTCATAATCAAATCACTAATAATTAAATCATGAAGAAAATAGTTCTTTTCCAATTGGCCCTTTTGGCATTCGCTTGTGGTCCATCAAAAATGTTGCCTACTCCAGAAATAATTGAAGAAGCACCAAAAAATAGTACTAAAGAGGTAACCGCCTTTGCTAAAGAAGAAAATGTTTCCAAAACGCTAAAATATTTAACTTCTGATGAATTAGAAGGAAGAGATTCTGGAAGTAAAGGGATTGAAAAAGCAGCTGTATATTTGGAAAATATATTAAAAGAAAATGGAATTAAACCGTATTTCAAATCGTATCGAGATACACTTTCTAACTATGAAAAAACATCTTACAATATTGTGGGATATATAGAAGGATCCGATCCTGTTTTAAAAAACGAATTTGTAATTATTGGTGCACATTATGATCATATTGGTAAAATTTCTGCCGTAAATGGTGACGATATTGGAAATGGTGCTAATGACAACGCAGCAGGTACGACTTCAGTAACCGAAGTTGCTAAATATTTCGCTCAAGCAAAATCTAACAAAAGAAGTTTGTTGTTTGTGTTCTTTTCAGCTGAAGAAAAAGGTTTGTTGGGTTCTAAACATTTAGCGGCTAAATTGAAACAACAAAATATGAATTTATATTTTATGTTCAATTACGAAATGGTGGGTGTGCCGATGCAAAACAGAGATATGCTAATGTATATCACTGGTTTTGGAAAAAGTAATATGGCTGCCAAAATGAATGAATATTCGGGAGATAAATTGGTAGGATATATTCCAGCAGAAACAAAATACATGTTGTTTAGAGCATCTGATAATTTTCCTTTTTATGACGAATTTAATGTGCCTGCTCAAACGGTTTCGACTTTCGATTTTGAAAATTTTCAGTTTTACCACCAACCAGATGACGAATTTGAATTGATGAACACGGCACATATTACAACTGTTGTAAATAAAACAATTCCAGTTTTAGAAAAAATGATAAATGCACCGACTAAAGAAATCAAATTAAATGAAAAATAAAAATATAATAATTACAGGAACCTCTCGCGGAATTGGGTACGAAATGGCTTTGCAATTTGCCAATTCAGGTTATAACGTTTTAGCAATTTCAAGAAAAACACCTCAAACTTTAATCGATCATGAAAATATTACGTGTTTGCCAATAGATATTTCAGATGAAAATCAATTGCAACAAGTCGGTGATTTTGTTTCGAAAACTTGGAAAAAAGTAGATGTGCTACTTCACAATGCGGGCGCTTTATTGCATAAGAATTTTACCGAAATTACCACACAAGAATTTCAAAATATCTATAAAGTAAATGTTTTTGCTGTAGCCGAATTAACCAAAATTTGTATTCCATTTATGGAAAAAGGAAGTCATGTCGTAACCATAAGTTCCATGGGCGGCATTCAAGGTAGTATGAAATTTGCCGGACTTTCTGCCTACAGTTCAAGCAAAGGCGCAGTCATTACCTTATCAGAATTATTGGCAGAAGAATACAAAGAAAACGGAATTGCTTTCAATGTTTTAGCCTTAGGTTCTGTAAATACTGAAATGTTACAAGAAGCTTTTCCTGGTTACGAAGCACCACTTTCAGCTAAAGAAATGGCCGATTATATTTATAACTTCGCTTTAACGGGGAATAAGTATTACAACGGAAAAGTATTGCAAGTGAGTTCTACAACGCCATAATTGAAATGTACGATAAAATTTGACAACTGGAAATCTTAAATTAATGTCAAACGTTTTACAAAAATATTTGCCAGAACACGCAGTCGAAGCTGTTTTCGAACTGATAAAAGCCAATCACGTACATTTGAAGATTGTAAATGAGCGACAAACGCGTCATGGCGATTATCGAAGGCATCCAGACGGGTTTCATCAAATTACAGTCAATGCCAATTTGAATAAATACCGATTTCTAATGACATTAATTCATGAAATTGCACATTTGGTAGCTTTTGAAAAATATGGTAGAAACATTTTACCACACGGAACCGAATGGAAACTCACTTTTCAACATTTAATGATTCCGTTTATTCGCCCTGAAATTTTTCCACATCAAATTCTACCTTTAATGGCAAGGCATTTCAGAAATCCGAAAGCGAGTTCTGATACGGATGCGACTTTATCTTTAGCATTAAAACAATTTGATGAAAGAAATACAGAGAATAATTATATCTTTGAAATTCCTTTCGGAAGTGTTTTTCGAATTAAAAATGGAAAGGTTTTTAAAAAAATAGCCTTGCGTGTCAAACGATACGAATGTTTAGAAATAAGTACAGGTCGCATGTTCTTGTTTCAACCTAATGCAGAAGTAGAAGTAATTTCAAATTAAAGAAATTCAAAATAAAATGAATAAAAATTATTACGCCATATTAATGGCAGGTGGAGTAGGGTCAAGGTTTTGGCCAGTAAGTACCGCTGAGTATCCAAAGCAATTTCATGATATGTTAGGAACGGGTGAGACACTAATTCAGAAAACATTTAGTCGCTTATCTCAAATTATTCCTAAAGAAAATATTTTAATTCTTACGAATGAGAGTTATAACGATATTGTTTTAGAGCAATTACCATCTGTAACTCAAGAGCAAGTTATTTTAGAACCAGCCATGAGAAATACAGCACCTTGTATTTTATATGCTTCTCTAAAAATTAAAAAACAAAATCCAGATGCTTTAATTTTAGTCGCACCAAGTGACCATTGGATTGAAGACGAAATGCAATTTGCTGCGAATTTAAAACAATCGTTCAACTATTGTGAAACGCAAGACACCTTAATGACTTTAGGGATATTGCCTACTTTTCCAAATACAGGTTATGGATATATTGAATACGATAAATTAGATTCTAGATTAATAAAAAAAGTAGCACAATTTAGAGAAAAACCAGACTATAAAACAGCGCAAAAATTCATTCAAAGTAGAAACTTTTTATGGAATGCAGGAATATTTATTTGGAGTGTAAAATCTATTGTGACAGCTTTCGAACGTTTTCAACCAGAAATGTATGCCCATTTTTTAAAGGGATTTGATGCTTATAATACGGATGATGAAAAAGCATTTATTGCAGAAAATTATCCATTAGCTGAAAACATTTCCATTGATTATGCGATTTTAGAAAAAGCTCAAAATGTTTTCGTATTGTCAGCCACTTTTGATTGGAATGATTTAGGAACTTGGGGTTCCTTATACGATAAATTAGATAAAGACGAATCGAATAATGCGATAGTAAATGCTAATGTGTTTTTAGAGAATGCTACAAATAACATCATCAGAACCGAAGGTAAGAAGCTAGTCGTAATTGACGGTTTGAAAGATTATATCATAGTAGACAAACAAGATGTGTTGTTTATTTATCCAAAAGCAAAAGAGCAAGATATTAAAAAAATTGTAGGAAAATTAAATTTATAAATTTTTGTAACTCATAATAGAGTTTTGAATCTAAATAAAAAATCCCAAATTCTTTAAA
>CAZULO010000053.1:0-12446 GCA_964621245.1 uncultured Flavobacterium sp. | reverse complement strand
TTTTGTACTTGCTTGTTCTGCTACTTCTTCTACTTTTTCTTTTACATCTGCTACAACTTCTGTGGCTTTGTCCATCGCTTGGTCTGCAAATTCTGAAATATTTTCACTTGCACTTTCTGCGGTTTGTTTCGCTTTTCCAAATAAAGAGCTAAAAAAATTTGATAATCCCATAATAATTAAGTTTTTAGTTTTCTCAAAGATAAAAGATTAGTAATCAATATGCAACATAAAATTTTTAGTAGAATAAAATTAATAATTTACTAACAATAGCAGATTTAATATAAAAGCAACTTTCAATGTTTCGCAATCGTTTTCAATTTTCTATATTTGTAATCTATCAACTAAAAAATTTATGAGTCGAGATTTAGTATTTTTAATAAATAATTCCGAAATCACAGCAGGAACAAGAGGAGCTTCATTAGGTCCGAATGCTATTTTTACAGCAGCAAGAAAAAAGGAAAAAACTTTTTTTTCAAACTATCCTATAGAAAAAGTTATCGATGTAAATCACTTGTTAGATCAAACAACTACTTTTAAATACGCGAAGCGCATAGATGGTTTGCTAGAGGTGTATAACGATTTAAATCAGAAAGTGTCATCAGTATTATTGCAAGGTAAATTTCCTTTAGTGCTAGCGGCAGATCACGGTTCAGCAGGTGGAACAATAGCCGGAATTAAATCCGCTTTTCCCGATCAAAGAATTGGAATTGTTTGGATTGACGCGCATGCAGATATTCATACACCTTATACAACTCCCTCAGGAAATTTACATGGAATGCCTTTAGCTACTGTTTTAAATGAAGATAATTTATCATGTAAGATGAATGATTTGTCTGAGGAAACTGTTTCTTATTGGAATAAATTGAAAGAAGTGGGCGGTATTAGTCCAAAAGCTTTGCCCGAAGATTTAGTTTATGTTGCCGTTAGAGATACGGAAGATCAGGAAAATAAAATTATGGAGCGACTTCAGATTAAAAATTTTCCAGTTGAAATTGTTCGTTCTAATGGAGTTGCACATCTGATCAATCAAATTGAACAACAACTTAGCACTTGTGATATCATTTATGTGTCTTTTGATGTAGATTCTATGGATCCTGATTTAACATCCCATGGAACTGGTACACCAGTTAAAAACGGATTAACTCCAGAAGAAGCCCACGAAATTCTTACTAGTTTAGCTAAAAATAAGAAAACAGTTTGTATCGAGTTTGTGGAAGTCAATCCTTGTTTGGATGAGAAAGTGAATACAATGGCAGAAGTTACCCTTTCTCTTGTAGAATCGGTAGTGGAAGCTTTAGAAAAATAAATTTAAGAAATTAAAATAACAAAAAAATCCTATCATAAATTATGAAACAAACCACTAACACTGTAGTAATGATTCGTCCTGTGGCGTTTCGTAGAAATGAAGAAACAGCGGTAAATAATTATTACCAAAAGGTTTTGGATGAGATGTTGCCAGAAACAATTCAAGCGAAAGCGTTACAACAATTTGATGCCTTTGTTGAGAAATTAAAAAGTATTGGTGTACAAGTTATTGTAATTCAGGATAAAAAAGATACGGATACGCCAGATAGTATTTTTCCTAATAATTGGATTTCTTTTCATGAAACCGGTGATGTGGCTTTATATCCAATGTTTGCTGAAAACAGACGACTAGAACGAAGAGAAGATATTTTAGATGTGTTAGAAGATAAAGGTTTCGAAATCACAGAAATTATGGATTATACTTCGGCAGAAGAAGATGATGTGTTTTTAGAAGGAACCGGAAGCTTACTTTTAGACAGAGAATTTAATAAAGCCTATTGCGCACTTTCTCCAAGAGCAGATGAAGAATTATTTATCGAATTTTGTGAAGATTTTGACATGTCGCCAATTATTTTCGAAGCCTTTCAAACGGTTGAAGGAGAACGTAAACCTATTTATCATACCAATGTGATGATGTGCATTGCTGAAACATTTGCGGTAATTTGTGCGGATAGTATTGATGATAAAAAAGAACGTAAAATGGTTTTGAAAAATCTAAAAGCCGACGGAAAAGAAATCATTTTAATTACAGAAGAACAAGTGAATCACTTTGCTGGAAATATGTTACAAGTTCGTGGTGCCGAAGATAAACGTTATTTAGTAATGAGTACATCAGCTTTTACTAGTTTAACACAAGTGCAACTTGAAAAAATTCAAAAACATTGCGAGATTGTACATGCAAACTTAGATATTATTGAAGCTTGTGGTGGCGGTAGTGCCCGTTGTATGATGGCAGAAGTATTCTTACCAAAAGTAGACTAAAAAAAACATATTTAAAATCCAAATTCCAGTTTAAATCAATTGGAATTTTGATTTTTTTATTTTGGTAAATTACCTGATTTTTTAGAATAGTTTGATATGTTTTTGATCATGCCATCGAAAATAAAAAAATGAAAAGGTAACATAGCATACCAATATAATCTGCCCCAAATACCATGTGGTCTGAAAGTGGCCGTTTGGTGTAAAGTGTTCGTTTTGTCAATTCTAAATTCAAGCCAGGCTTCACCGGGAACTTTCATTTCGGCAAATAATAGTAGTCTTTTATTTTCTTTATCCGCTAATAAAACCCGCCAAAAATCTAAAGCATCTCCGTTATCTAAATGTGTAGGATGGGTTCTTCCTCTTCGAATCCCAATTCCGCCAAAGGCTTTGTCTAAAATCCCGCGAATGTTCCAAATCCAAGTGGCATAATACCAACCTCTTTCACCACCAATAGACCAAATATTTTCTAAAGTTGTTGCCGAATTTGAAATTTTAATTCGTTTTTTATCTTTAAAACATCCGTATTTCGGAATTTGTATATAATTGGAAAGAGGCTGATTTAAACGGCTACTTGTTAAGCTATCTTTCCAACTCGAAATTACAGAGTTTTGTTCGATTTTATCAAATGCTAATCGAATGGCTTCTTTATAAGTGGTGCCTTCAAAAGGTATTATTTTTTTAATTTCAGAATCCTTCGCAATCACTTCTACTTTTAGGCTATTAATTAAATTCACAGCTAAATAGTAAGAAGTTGAGGTAACAAAAAACAACCAATACGAAGACAATCTCGGTGTCATTAAAGGGAAATTATACACTTTTAATTTTAAGTTTCTAACTTCCGCATATTGTTCCATCAATTGTTTATAGGTTAGAATATTTGGTCCAGCAATATCAAAAGATTTATTATACGTTTTCGGATTTTCGATTACACCTGTTAAATATCTTAAAACATCTCTAATCGCAATTGGATGTGTTCTAGTTAATACCCATTTTGGTGCAATCATTATCGGAAGCTTTTCACATAAATCTCTAATAATTTCAAAAGAAGAACTTCCAGAACCAACAATAATTCCAGCACGTAATACCGTTAAATTATAACTTCCCGAAAATAAAATATGTTCTACATTTAAACGCGATTGTAAATGTTTGGATAAAGAATTATTATTCACAATCCCACTCAGATAAATCACCTGTCGGATAGAAGATTGGGCGACGTATTTGTTAAACGTTTTGGCTGCAGTTTTTTCTAAATCATCAAAAGCACCAATAGAAGAAGACATGGAATGAATCATGTAATAAGCAATATCAACATCCTCTAAAATTGAAGTAGGTTCATAAGGTTTGGTAAAATCTACTTCCCAAATAATGAGTTTGTGTAACGTTTCATCGTCAATTCCCAATCGGTTTTTATCTCGTACAGCACAAATAATTTCGTGACCTAACTGTAAGAGTTCGGGTAATAATCGTCTGGCAACGTAGCCATTAGCTCCTGTTAATAAAATCTTCATAATAAAAAATTTATATGAAGTTACGAGAAATCTTGAAGGTTAGCGCTTTAACAAAAGTTAAAATTCTAAACAGCTAAAATAGTTTTTAACAGAAAAAGAACAATTTGTTACGAGTTTAATTCTAAAACGGTATTGGTGTAAGCTCTAATTTCTTTAGCACGAGTTAAATTATCATTTAAATTTTCGTTGAAAGCAGGAATGATTTCTTTTAATTTAGCTTGCCAAGCTGCCGATTTCATTTCGTTTGGAAAACATTTTTCTAATAATTCAATCATGATTGAAGTGGCTGTTGATGCTCCTGGCGAGGCTCCTAATAAAGCAGCTAGTGAACCATCTTTTGTAGCAATAACTTCTGTTCCAAATTCTAATATTCCTTTTCCGTTTTTGTCTTTTTTTATAACTTGAACTCTTTGTCCTGCGTTTTCTAGGGTCCAATCTTCTTTTTTGGCAGAAGGAACATACTCTTTTAAGGCATTCATTCTATCTTCATCCGATTGAAAAACTTGTTCGATTAAGTATTTCGTTAATGGAATATTAGAAATTCCAGCGCCAATCATTGGTTTTATATTGTTAATTTGAATAGAATCAAATAAATCTAAATAAGAGCCATTTTTTAAAAACTTTGTTGAAAATCCGGCATAAGGTCCAAATAATAAAGCTTTTTTACCATCAATTATTCTGGTATCAATATGAGGTACACTCATCGGTGGCGCTCCAACAGAGGCTTTACCATATACTTTTACTTTATGTTTTGCAATAACATCTGGATTGGTACATTTTAACCATTGCCCACTTACTGGGAATCCTCCATAGCCTTCACCTTCTGGGACTTTTGCTTTTTCTAAGAGAAGTAAAGATCCTCCGCCAGCACCAATAAATACAAACGAAGTAACTACTCGTACTTTTGAATTTTGAGTTAAATTATCAATTTTTAGGCGCCATTTATTATCGTCCGTTTTGTTTAGTTTTTTCACATCATGATTATAATGAATGTGAACGCCTTCTAAAGAATTCAAATACTCAAACATACTTCGGGTTAAAGATCCGAAATTCACATCCGTTCCTTCATCCATTTTCGTACAAGCTATTGGATCTGTTTTTTCCCTATCTTCCATGATAAGAGGCGCCCATTCTGAGATGATTTTTTCATCTGTTGCATATTGCATGTTCTCGAATAATGGATATTCTTTTAATTTTAGATATCTGTTGTGTAAGAATTCTATATTTTCAGCTCCCCAAACAAAACTCATATGAGGGACTTTTCGAATAAAAGTTTTTGGGTTTTTTAGTAGGTTTTTTTGAATCAAATAACTCCAAAATTGTCTTGAAACTTCAAACGATTCACTGATTTTTAAAGCTTTAGAAATATCTACACTGCGATCTGCTAGTTGAGGTGTGTAATTTAACTCGCAAAATGCTGCATGACCCGTACCGGCGTTATTCCAAGCATCTGAACTTTCTGTTGCCGCTCTGTCTAATCTTTCAAAAATATGAATGGTACATTTTGGGTTGAGTTCTTTTAGCAAAAGACCTAAAGTGGCACTCATGATTCCTGCACCAATTAAAACAATATCTGACTCTAATCTTAACTTTTCATTCATCTTAATACGATTTAAATTCCTCTAATAATACTTAATGTAGCACTTATAATGTATTGAATCCCAATTGCAATTGTTAAAAATCCGATAATTCTAGAAATAGCTACAATTCCAGACGAGCCTAATATTTTGGCTAAATAATGCGCACTTCTCAAAACTAAATAAATCAATACTGCCACGGCTAAAATCGCTAAACAAGAAAATAGTATTTCTGATGTAGAAATAAAAGTATCCGTTTCACTTAATTCTTGATAATAGGCGATTAGTAATGATATAGAGCCAGGTCCGGCTAACATAGGCATGGCTAATGGTGTAAGTGCAATATGTTGTTGTTTTTCGACTTCTTTTTGTACTTTTTTGTTGATTCCTTTGTTTTTACTGAAATTCCCGTTTAATAATGAAAAACCAGAACTTGCTATTATGATTCCACCTGCTATTCGTAAGGCTGTGATCGTAATTCCGAAAAAAGATAAGACATATTGTCCTACAAAAAAAGAAATTAGTAATATGACACAGACATTTATGGAAGTTACTAAAGATGTTTTGGCTCTTTCGGAGGAAGTGTATCCTTGTGTTAATCCTACAAAAATTGGTACAGTTCCGATCGGATTTAAAACGGAAAATAAAGCAACAAATAAGTAAATAAAGATGTCCATAGTTTTTTTTGCAAATATATTTTGTTACTCAAAGATAGAATTTAAAATAGAATTATTTTAACGTAAATTAAAAAACATTTAGTAATTTAGATAAATTTAAAACAGTTTTTTGCCACGAATTTTCGAATTTTATAAATGTTGTTTTCGACGAAGTCGATAATTAATTCGAATTAAATTAATTTGTAAATTTCAAATTGAAATTTTTTCAATAATTCGTGGCTAAAATTATCAAAACTAAAAAATAAAATAAAGATGAAAACTTTAGTACTAGGCGCAACGACCAACAAAGAAAGATATGCATACAAAGCCATTCATAGTTTGATTGATAAAAGTCATCAAGTGGTAGCAATCGGTACCAAAGAAGGCATGGCTTTAGATGTGAAAATTGAAACGATAAAAGTTCCTTTCAGTGGAATTGATACGGTAACATTATATTTAAATCCGAAAAATCAAGAGGAATATTATGATTATATTATTTCCTTAAAACCAAGACGTGTAGTTTTCAATCCAGGAACTGAAAATCCAGAATTCTATGAAATATTAAAGAAAAATAATATTGATTTTGAAATCGCTTGTACCTTGGTTTTGTTAGCTACGAATCAGTATTAATATAAAAAGTAAAAAGTAAAAAGTAAAAAGTAATAAGTATTTTTTAAGTTCAATACTTAGCTATTTACTTTTGTTGTTTTACTAATTACAAACAATCCGATAAAAGTGATCAATCCGTTTACGATAATTAATTCTTCAGCGAAAGTGTAGGGAATTAGTTTTGGATTTTCAACATCAATTCCAGAATTAGCACTGATCAAATAAGTAATTGCGGGTGCTAATAAACAAATAAAAGGAACCAATTTGTCTTTTACGGAACGATTTTTAACTAAAATTCCGAAAGCAAATAAGCCTAAAAGTGGTCCATATGTGTAGGATGCGACTTTAAAAATCAGTTTTACAACCGATTGATTGGTTAATGAATTAAAAATTAGAATCACGACGAATATCGCTAATGAGAATCCGATGTGAACTAAATGTCTGGTTTTTACAGTGTCTTTTGTTTCTTCCTTTTTCTCCATTCCTAAAAAATCAATGCAAAAGGAAGTCGTTAATGCTGTTAAAGCCGAATCGGTTGTGGCAAAAGTAGCAGCAGTTAATCCTAACAAAAATACAACCGCTGGAACTAAAGCAAAATGATTGAAAGCAATTTCTGGAAATAATAAATCGGTTCTTACATCACCATTTAAAGTTGGAACAGCAATGTTGTTTTTAGTAGCATACAGATATAAAAGTGCACCCACACTCAAGAAAAATAAATTGATAACTACAAAAATTCCAGTAAAAGTAAACATGTTTTTCTGTGCTTCTTTGATGTTTTTACAGCTCAAGTTTTTCTGCATCAAATCTTGATCTAAACCAACCATAGCGATGGTTACAAAAATTCCACCTAAAATTTGTTTTATAAAATGTTGACCAGAACCTATAAAATCTTCAAAAAAGAAAATTTTCGAATATTTTGAATTATCTATTTCTGTAATAGCTTCAGATAATCCAAAATCTAAACTATCACAAACAAAATAAATGGTAAAAAATACAGAACTCACTAAAAATAAGGTTTGTAACGTATCTGTGATAATTATTGTTTTTAATCCTCCTTTATAAGTGTAGGCGAAAATTAATCCTAAACTAATTAAAACCGTTGCAGAAAAAGGAATTCCGAATTTATCGAAAACAAAATGTTGCAAAACTAGAACCACCAAATACAATCTAAAAGCGGATCCGATAGTTCTACTTAATAAAAAAATAAACGAGGCAGTTTTATAGCTAAAATAACCTAAACGTTGTTCAATATAGGTGTAAATTGAAGTTAGATTTAGTTTGTAATATAAAGGTAATAAAACGGTTGCTACAATTATAAATCCAATTGCATTTCCTAAAACAAATTGAAAATAAGCAAACTGATTGGCTTCCACAGCTCCAGGAACCGAAATAAAAGTTACACCAGAAAGTGCGGTTCCAATCATTCCAAATGCTACTAAATACCAAGGTGATTTGCTATTTGCTTTAAAAAAGGTATCGTTACTGCTTCCTGATTTTTTATTCATAAAATAAGAAACGCCAAACAAAACTAGAAAATAGGCAAGAAAAAAGAGTAAAATAGTGGTTGGTTGCATTTGTTTTTTTTTACAAAAATAATAGAATATTGTAATTAGAGCGCATATTTGTTTAAATTTGGAAAAATTAATTCTGAAAATCATGAAAAACGTATTGGCTCAAAAATTATATTTTATTTTGACATTACTATTTATTTCTATTCCTAGTCTGGCACAAGATGATGTAGAAGAAGTGATAGATATGGCGCCTGAAGTGTTAATTGAAATGGATTTTAATAAATCTATTTATCCAGAAAACGAAGGGAATGCTTATTTTTCTAATGCGCCTAAAGCCGCTTTAATTGGGATGGTTGTACCTAAAAAATATGCAGAATTAATACAAGAAATGAAAAAAGATCCGTCTAATGGAGTTAAAAATTTAAAAACAGGAGAATTCGATCAAGATGGCAAAAAAGTATTTTTTTACACAGGCAATATTACGGTTGAAAATAATGTAGAAATTTTCATGGAAGTATTGGTGAAAGATGCTGGAGAAAATGAATGTATCGTGATTACATCTATGTATGAACCTGCTGTAAAAGAAAAATTTGGTAAAGAAGCTAAGCGCGCCATTATTTCTGCAAAAGTGAGTCGATAAATCTCAAGTTTATCTTTATAAAACAAGCTTTTTAGTGTGTAAATAGGTTTTTCTTTTTACTATATTTGTGCCATGGAATTCTCATCAAAATTATTAGAAAATGCGGTCAACGAAGTGGCTATGTTGCCCGGTATTGGTAAAAGAACCGCTATGCGTTTGGTATTGCATTTATTAAAACAACCTTCAGGACAAACTTTGTTACTTACAGAAGCGTTGCAAAAAATGCGAAATGAAATTATTTATTGTCAAAGTTGTCACAATATTTCAGATCATACAGTTTGTGAAATTTGTAATAATACCGCCCGTGATCATTCGATTGTTTGCGTGGTAGAGGATGTTAGAGATGTTATGGCTATTGAAAATACCCGAATGTATAAAGGTGTTTATCATGTGCTAGGTGGAAAAATTTCGCCTATGGAAGGTATTGCTCCAAGTCAGTTACAAATTACTTCTTTAATTGAAAAAGTAAAGCAAGGACAAATTTCGGAAATCATTTTTGCGTTGAGTTCTACTATGGAAGGTGACACCACTAACTTTTATATTTTCAAACAAATTAAATCCTATAATTTGAAAGTTTCTACTATAGCTCGAGGTATTTCGGTAGGAGATGAGTTAGAATATGCTGACGAAGTAACATTAGGAAGAAGTTTGGTGCACAGAATTCCTTTCGAATCCTCAATAAAATCCATGTAATTCTTTTAAATTCGTTAGGAAAAAGTATATTTGTACTACTTAGTTACTTGTTTTATTTCTGTTATTCAGTCATTTTAGTAGCTCATAAATTTATAAATTAGACTATGAAATTATTAATACAATCGTTTAAATTAATCTTACTGTTTCAGTTGGCGACTTCTTGTATTCCTTATAAAGACACTCTTTATTTAGAGAAAAATAAAGATAAAGTTTCAGAAATTGAGATAAATGCTGATGCTTATAAACCATACCGATTACAAGTAGATGATATACTTTCCATAGAAATTAGGTCTAATAATCCAAAAGATGTAGAGTTGTTTAATAAAACGGAATCAAAATCTTCTGGAACTGTCACTCAGGATCAATTGTATTTTTCAGGCTATCAAGTGGATGGGTATGGAAATGTTAAAATTCCTGTTGTAGGATTTCTTAATGTGCAAGGACAAACCGTTGAAGAAGTTAGTGTTTTGTTGGAAAAAAAATTATTAGAAGAATATTTTACACCTAATTCCAATTTGTTTGTAAATGTGAAATTGGCCGGAATTCGATATACCATAAATGGGGAAATTGCCAGTACGGGAACAAATACAGTATTTAGAGATAAACTTAATATTTTAGAAGCCATCGCAAATTCTGGAGATATACCTATAACAGGAAATAAAAAAGCAGTGGTGGTGATGAGAAAAATACCAACAGGTTATGAATCTGCCACAATTGATTTAACAGACGCGAATGTAATAAATTCACCTTATTTCTATTTAAAACCTAATGATTACATTTATGTAAAACCACTGCGACAAAAAAGTACGGGTTTAGGTACAAATGGTTTACAAACATTTACAACAGTTTTGTCTATATTTACTGTCCTAACAACTACTTACTTATTAATCAAGAATTTATAATTTTCAAATGTTCGATACCAAAGATTTAAAATTAATAAGCGAAGGCGCAAGCTTTGATATTAAAGCGTTTTTAGTAAAGCTCTTGGGGCATTGGAAACTCTTTTTATTATGTATGTCTGTTGCTATTTATTGGGCCTATTATGTAAATATTAGAAAAGAAAGTGTATACGGTATGGATGCTTCAATTGTTGTAAAAGACGATAGCAATCCTATGTTTTCTAATAATACAAGCTTAACATTCAATTGGGGCGGAACTTCGGATAAAGTACAAACAGTTATTACTACGTTGCGCTCTCGATCACATAATGAAAAAGTGGTAGATAAGCTACAGTATTATATCAAATACCTAAGAAAAGGGGATTACTTTTATTCCGATGCTTACGGCTCCATTCCGTTTAAAGCGGTTATAAATAAGCAAAGAGGACAATTAGCGGGATTGCTAATTCGAATTAAACCTGTTTCTAATACAGAATTTGAATTTGAAGTAGATTTTGGTGAAGCCAAGGAAGTCATGTTGTATCATTATACTGATTACACAAGCTCTACAGTAAAAGTTCCTGCAAAAAAGTATGTCAATAGATTTAAATTTAATACTGAAATTGATCTGCCTTTTTTTAATGGACAATTTACTTTAGATTCCTCAAAACCCATAAATACGAAGGAAGATATTTACATACAATTTGATGATTTTAATGCTACAGTTGCCACTTACAAAGGCATAGGTGTCAATACAGATTCTAAAGCCCAATCTGTTATTATATTAGATTTACAAGGTTCTAACAAAGCACGTTTAGTAGAATATTTAAATTCTACAGTTACTATTTTAAGAGAAGATGAATTAAATAGCAAAAATTTATTTGCCGTTAATACGATTCGATTTATTGATAGTACGTTAAATGTGATTGAAGGACAACTGAAAAATACAGAAATCGATTTAAAAAATTTTAGAAAAACTACCAATGTTTACGAATTAGAAGCAGGTGGTGAGAAATTAAATGAGGAAATTACCAATTTAGATCTGGAACAAGATAATATAAAAAGAAAGATCGCTTATTATAATTTTTTGAAAGGCTATTTAGAAAAAAATACCGATTATTCTAAACTTCCAGCGCCAGCTGTTGCAGGTATTGATGATCCGAATGTGATTTCTAGTGTTTCTAGGTTAATTCAATTGTCTATAGAACGAGCAGAAAAAACTTTTACCATTAAAAACCAAAATTTATACAAAGAACTAGATTCTCAAATGGAATCTGTAAAAAAAGTACTTTTAAATAACATCGAAAGTTCTAAAAGTGTTTTGGCTTTAGACTTAAGAAATGTCAATAGTCGCCTTAATGAAGCAGAAGGTACAATCAGTCAATTACCTGAAAAAGAACAAGATTATATCAAGATTTCCCGAAAGTATGATTTAAAAGAAAAAATATACAGTACTTTTTTAGAAAAAAGAAGCGAAGCAGATATCGTTAAAGCTGCCAGTGTTTCAGACATCGAATTTATTGATTCGGCCAAAGATGTTGGAGGTGGTTTTAGAGGTCCAAAACGTTCTATTAATTATGTGCTAGCTATTATAGTTGGGTTTTTCTTGCCTTTTTTATATGTGTTAGTGATTGCCCTTTCAGATACCAATATAAATACGACTCAAGAAATTACTCAATTAACAAAAATTCCAATTATTGGTGTAGTCGGAAAGAAAAATACCGATAATAACTTATCCGTTTTCGAAAAACCTAAATCTCCTTTAGCAGAATCTTTTAGAGCCGTTCGTTCTTCGTTACAATTTTTATCGAAGAAGCAAAATGTGGAAGGAACTAAGATTTTAATGTTAACGTCTTCTATTTCAGGAGAAGGAAAATCCTTTTGTTCTATAAATTTAGCCACTGTTTTTGCAATGAGTGATAAGAAAACAGTAATTGTTGGTTTAGATTTAAGAAAACCTAAAATTTTTGGCGATTTCAAAGTAGATAATACTGTTGGGGTGGTGAATTATTTAGTAGGACAAAAATCTGTTGATGAAATTATTCACCAATCACATATTCCGAATTTAGATTTGATTACTTCTGG
>CAZULO010000052.1:7356-16471 GCA_964621245.1 uncultured Flavobacterium sp. | reverse complement strand
CGTAAGTTTACAATTGCAATTAAGAGATATAAGAGCCAAGTAAAAAGTAAAAAGAGCCAAGTAAAAAGTAAAAAGAACCAAGAAAATAAGTGTTAAATAACAAAAACTTTGCGATCTTTGCGAAAATCTTCGCGGTTAAGAATTATGACAAAAAAAGACCCTTTCTCGTCCTTAAGAATCCCAGAATTTCGTTGGTTTATCCTGATGCGATTGGCTATAGTTTTAGCTTGGTCGATGCAGTTTGTATTGATTGAATGGGAAGTATATCGTATTACTAAAAATCCTTGGTCGCTTGGATTAATTGGTTTAATGGAAGTCATTCCAGCAATCGTAATGGCTTTGTTTGCAGGTCATATCGTAGATCAATCGGAAAAAAGAAATATGTTACTAAAGTGTTTTTTTGGTACGGCGCTAATTAGTGTTTTGTTTTGTTATTTGGTGCATCCAGAAACCGCTTCTAAAATAGGAAAACAACCTTTTTTATATGCCATTTATGCTTTGGTTTTTTTAGGCGGAATCATTCGTTCTTTTATCATACCTTCTATTTTTAGTTTGTTAGGTTTAATTGTTCCGAAATCAGAATTCACAAATGCGGCCACTTGGAGCAGCTCTTCTTGGCAAGTTTCTGCTGTTTTGGGTCCAGCTTTGGCAGGGTTTTTAATTGGTGGTATTGGCGTTTTTAATTCCATGATTTTTGTAACCTTATCTATATTAGTTGGAATTTTTATGTTACTACAAATCAGTAAAAAGCCCATCTTAAATAAAAAAATTGGCGAACCCGTCATGGAAAGTTTAAAAGCAGGTATCCGATTTGTGTTTCAAAATAAAATCATTTTAAATGCACTTTCTTTAGACATGTTTGCAGTTTTATTTGGTGGAGCAGTAGCCTTATTGCCCATTTTTGCCCAAGATATTTTGAAAGTAGGTTCAGAAGGATTCGGGATTTTACGAGCCGCACCAGCTATTGGCGGGTTATTAACCATGTTGGCATCCACGATGTTTTCCATTGAAAAAAATACAGGAAAAAAATTATTGTTAGCCGTTTTCGGATTCGGAATTTGTATTATCGTTTTTGGTTTATCCCAAAACTTTTGGATTTCAGTCGTGGCTTTGTTTTTAAGTGGCGTAACGGATGGATTTTCAGTTGTAATCCGTTCTACCATTCTGCAAATTTACACACCCGATGATATGCGTGGGCGAGTTTCCTCTGTAAATTCTATTTTCGTAGGTTCATCAAACGAATTGGGAGCTTTCGAAAGTGGTTTAACTTCTAAATTGTTTGGAGTGGTAAATGCCGTAGTTTTTGGCGGAATTATGACTTTATTAGTCGTAGGAACCACCGCAGTAACCTCACCAAAATTCAGAGATTTAGAGATTGATAAAGAGTAAAAATAGTAATTATATCAAAATATAAACTTCAATATTCAACTTTATCATTGTTATTGCCACTGAATTTTCTCATTGCTATTGAATTTTCACATTGCTATTGTTTTGGGCGTTACCACAAGGGTCGGGCTGTACGCTATATCTTTTTTATTTTTTACCTTCGAGTGCACTTTGACAAGTGCAGTGTAACCCTTAGGTAAAAAATAAAAAAGGATGCCACTTCCATCCCTAACGCAAATTCACGTTCGGTAAGAAATTTAGTTATTCGTATTTTTTCAATTCAAATGTTGAACCGTCAAAAACACCATAGGTAAAATAGCCAATCCAATCACCTAAATTAATGTATTTGGATTGTTCGCTTAATTGGATTTCCATCGGTAAATGGCGGTGTCCGAAAACAAAAAAATCATAATGTTGGGTTTCTAATTTACGTTTGCAATATTGCACCAACCATTCGTTTTCTTCTCCTAAAAATTTAACATCTTCAGCGCCAGAAATCAATTTATTTTTTACAGATAAATATTGTGCCAATCGCACCCCAATATCCGGATGTAACCAACGAAACAACCTTTTCGAAAACGGATTAGTAAATACTTTTTTCATGCGCTTATAGCCCATATCACCCGGACCTTTTCCATCCCCATGTCCAATTAAAAACGTTTTTCCGTTAAATGTAAATGCTTTATTATCGTGATAAACAGGAATGTTTAATTCTTTTTCAAAATAATCACCCATCCACAAATCATGATTGCCTACAAAAAAATAAATGGGAATTCCTGAATCTTTAATTTCAGCTAATTTTCCTAATACCCTAACAAATCCTTTTGGTACAACCGTTTTATATTCGAACCAAAAATCGAATAAATCGCCAAGTAAAAAAATAGCTTCGGCATCTTGTTTTACTTCATCTAGCCATTTTACAAATTTTTGTTCTCTTGGGAAACTTATTTCAGGGGTAGGCGCTCCCAAATGCTGATCTGAAGCAAAATAAATCTTTTTAAAATTCAAAATATCTAATTTTTTTACAAATTTAATGAAAATAATTTAGTTAAATATAGCTTTTTATCGATGAAAACTCACATTTTGTCGATAAAAAGTAAATATTTCTTTCTAATTTATATTTTTGTGTAGTTAAAGATATTAATTAATTACCACAAACTATAATGAAAAAACTACTTTTATTGTTATTTATGTTTGCAAGTTTTCAAATTTTTGGTCAATTATCCGAGAATTTCGAAAGTGCAACATTTCCGCCTACCGGTTGGGCAACCTTTACCAATGGTATTGGTACAACTGAAAACTGGGGTATTGAAAATACAACTCCTGCATATATTTATCAAGGAGCCCAGTCTGCTTATGTAAATCCGGAAGATGTGCCAGACGGTACATTTGCAGAAGATTGGTTGGTTTCACCAGCTGTTACCGTTCCAGCTAATGGGATCTTAAAGTTTTATACTAGAAAGTTTGTACCCAATGTTTACTTTGGAAGTAATTACAGTTTGAAAATTTCTACTACCTCTCAAACTAGTATTCCAACTTTTACTGATGTACAAACTTGGACAGAAGGACAGCTTTTCGGAAGTTTTACGAATTATAGAGAAATAGAAGTGAATTTATCAGCTTATGCTGGTCAAACTTTATACTTTGCCTTTGTTTTAAATAATGATGACGGAGAAGGATGGTTGATAGATAATATCAATATAAATTCAGCTTGTGGAGTCCCAACTTCACCTATTGTTTCGAGTGTAACTCCAACAACTGCTACTTTAAGTTGGACAGGTCCAGCAGGAGTTTCTCAATGGGAAGTAGAATTGATTCCTAGTTTAGCTAATTATGTAGGAGCTGGAGTTATTGTAAACACAAATAATTATGTGTATCCGGGTTTATCTCCAAATACCACGTATAAATATCGAGTTCGTGCCATTTGTCCATCAGGAATTTCAGGAAATTGGTCGACATCTTTTATATTTGAAACTCCCTCTTTCGGGGATACTTGTGCAGGTCCAATTGTAATAAGCACCTTGCCTTATCAAACAGTTGATAACACCTCTAATTATGCAGATACCAATGATATCGCACAGCCACCACTATGTAGTAATACTGTTGCGAATTATATGGCAGGTAATGATGTTTTTTATTCATTTACACCTAGTTTTACGGGTAATATTGCAGTAAATTTAGCACCAACGGCTATTAACTCAAGTATACATATTTATAGTGCTTGTCCTGGCACAGCCGGGGTTACTTGTTTAGGCGGTGTGGCAGATAATACTTCAGTTCCAAGAAATATCAACCCTTTTCCAGTAGTTGCCGGAACAACGTATTACATAATTATATCTTCAAGTGCAGCTTCACAAACAGTAGGTTACACTTTAACTATACAACGCGTTTTTTGTACGCAACCTTCTGGTTTAACAGCTACAAATATCACAACCTCTTCTGCTGATTTGTCTTGGGCAGCTTCTGCAGGTACTACTTCATGGCAATATACATTTGGTCCTGCGCCATACGGTTTGCCAACTGCTTCAAGTGTAATCAACACTACTTCTAGTAATAGTTCTAACGTTGCTCCAGGTATTGCAGGTGTTGTGTATCAATATTATGTGCGTGCTGATTGTAATGATGGAAATTTTAGTATTTGGTCTGGACCATTTACCTATACTTTACCGCAAGTAGCTACGCCTTTAAATTTTATTGATGGTTTTGAAACGTTAACGGGTTGGACTTTAAACAGTCTTAATCAAACTAATAAATGGGCTATAGGTACAGGAATAAATAATGGGGGTACTCATGCTTTATATGTTACAGATACAAATGGCGCGACAAATACCTATAATAATATAACAACTTCTGTTGTGCATGCTTATAAAGATTTCATAATTCCAGCAGGTGCTACTCAATTAGATCTTACATTTGATTGGCGTTCTGTAGGCGATGCACAAGATTATATTAGAGTTTGGACAGCTCCAACCACATTCAATCCTATTACGGGGACACAAATTAATGCCGTTCCAAATAGTGTGGTAAAATGGGGTAACGATTTAACATCTGTCTCCGCTTTTACAACACAAAATTATACGTTAAATGCAACTCCTTATGCGGGTTCAACGATGCGTTTAATTTATGAATGGAGAAATAATAACACTGCTGGACTACAACCTCCAGCAGCAATAGATAATGTGAAATTAAATTTAGTTACTTGTCCAAAACCAGGAAACTTAGTCATTTCAGGTATAGGGTATAATACTGCACAAGTTGCTTGGACTAATGGTGGAACAGAAACGCAATGGGAAATATTAGTTTTACCTGCGGGTGCACCAGCACCAACAGCCACTTCATCTGGAATAGTAACTAGTTCTGGAAGTCCCTTTGTGATTACGGGATTAACTTCGGTAACATGTTATGATGTTTATGTAAGAGCCAAATGTGGTCCTACAGAAAATAGTTTTTGGTCGGTTAAAGCAAATTTTTGTACTACACCAAATTATTGTGCGGGTGATCATTTTTATGACACAGGTGGCGCTTCTGGGAATTATTCAAACAATCAAGCTATTACTTCTATTATTTGTCCAGGTAATGCTGGTGATGTTGTAACAGTTGTGTTTAACAGTTTTAATGTAGCTACAGGGGATAATTTAGTAATTAGAGATGGAAATTTACCAACTTCTCCAATAGTGGGAACGTATTCAGGTACTACTTTACCTCCTTCATTTTCTGCTACTTCGGCTAGCGGTTGTTTAACATTTGTATTTACATCTAATGGGACAACTGTAAGCGCAGGATGGGACGCAACCATTTATTGTACACCACCAATTACTTGTTTTAAACCAGTGGTATTAACCGCTACAAATATCGGTGCTACTACGGCTCAATTGTCGTGGACAGAATCAGGTACAGCTACACAATGGGAATATTTAGTTTTGCCTTTAGGTGCAAATATTCCAATTTTAGGACAATCTGGAGTACCAGCACCATCCAATCCGTTTGTGGTTGGTGGCTTGTCTCCTTCTACAACTTATACATTTTATGTTAGAGCTATTTGTTCTGCTTCAAATGCTAGTTTTTGGTCTGATGGATTTACTTTTTCCACTACACCAGTTAATGATGAGTGTAACAATGCGCTTCAAGCAAGTGTAAATACAAGTTTGTCGTGTGATATTACAACTTCAGTAGATTTTAAAGGAGCGACAGCTAGTACATCAACAGGTACATGTACGCCAAATGTGAGTGATATTTGGTATAAATTTACTGCTATAAGTACAACACATAGTATTCAAACTGAGGGGACAAATGCAGTTATGGCATCTGTTAATTTAGCCTTATATTCAGGATCATGTTCTAGTTTAAATGTATTACAATGTGGGACTTCAACAGATGTTAACGGGCCAACTGTAGTTGGAAATACAATAGAAGGTCATGTTGCCAATGGTTTAACTATAGGGCAAACTTATTATATTCGATTAACTACAACTTTAAATACAGCTACTTCTATTCCTTTAAAATTGTGTATTGGTTCAATTTCATGTACCGGTGCTGATCCTGTTTGTGCAGGTGTAGGATATACAAACTCTACTGATGTTATTGATTTCGGGCAATATGGTACAGAAGTATTATCGACGCCAAATCCTAAATTTTTCTTTATTAAAGCTAATTTTACAGGTAATTTAAATTGTACAATTTCACAAACTTCGGGTGATGTAGATTATTTAATGTGGGGGCCTTATGCCACTAAAGACATTGCTTGTAATAATGTACCAAATCAAAACCCAATAAGCGATAGTTATTCTATCTCTGCAGTAGAAACTTTTACGGTTCCAATTGTATCTGGACAATATTATATCTTAATGGTGACTAACTTTGTAAACGATCCTGGTACAATTAGTATAGTTACAAATCTTACAACTCCGATTTGTATAAATGCTGACTTTAGATATGCAAATCCAGCTTATTGTAATAATGCAACACCTGCGTTACCTACTTATTTTAATGGTGGTCAAGCAGGAGTGTTTAGTTCTACTCCAGCAGGTTTAGCATTAAACCCATCAACAGGAGAAATTAATTTTGTTGGAAGTAGTCCAGGTGTTTATTTAGTTTCAAATAAAGTTTCTCCTACTTCAGATCCTTTAGATGATATTATAGAAACCGTTCAAGTAATTGTTACTCCAACACCAAATGCAACAATCGCATATAATAATGCCACTTATTGCAAGTCAAATGCAAATTCACAAGCTATTACCATTTCAGGAAATTCAGGGACAGGAGCTTATTATTCTTCCTCACCTGCAGGATTACAAAACGCTTTAGACCCTGTGACTGGTAGTATTATTCCTGTTTTAGCTAATGTTGGCGTGTATACTGTTACTTTAACAGTTCCAGCTCAAGGTGGATGTGCACAATATACGACAACTACTCAAGTTGAAATTATCCCATCGCCTGTAATTCCAGCACAAGTTGATGTGAATGCATGTAACAGTTATGTATTGCCAGCTTTAACTGTTGGTAATTATTTTACAGCCACAGGTGGTACAGGTACTCCTTTATCTGCGGGTACTGTAATTTCAACAGATCAAACTATTTATGTATATGCTACTAACGGACAATGCGCTTCAGAAGATCCGTTTAATGTGAAAATAGTTTCAATTCCAACACCAACATTTGATTATGTAACACAGCCTACTTGTGCGGTTCAAACAGGATCTATTACTATTACTGCGCCTGTAGCATCAGGTGGAACTGCACCTTCTGGTTTATTTATTTCAGAAGTAACAGATGCCAATACAGGTTCTTTATCTTATGTAGAATTATATAACGGAACCGGTGCTGCAGTTAATTTAGCAACATACAAATTAAGAGTGTTTACAACGGGTGGAGGATTACCTTATACTACAGCATGTGATAATGCCTTATCTGGAACTATTGCTAATAACGCTACTTTTATAATAAAATTAAGTAATAACGCAAGTATCCCAGGTGTGACTCATGATTTACAATTGCCTTTATGTGCAGGGGTGAATAATAATGATAATATTAAATTAACAACTTCAGCTAATGTGGTAATTGATAATTGGGGTACAACTGATGGAAGTACATTTACACCTTCAGGTCAGCCAGGTTATACATACAGAAGATTAGCGAGTGCTACACCACTTCCTAGTACAGTATGGAACCCAGCAGATTGGAATGCTATTGATCCAGAAAATTATTCTAATTTAGGACAGTATACTTTAAATACATCTAATTATGAGTATAGTGTGGATAATGGAGCTTATCAAACTAACACCACGTTTACAGGTATTGCGCCAGGTAATCATTCTTTTGTGGTTCATGATTTAATTAATAATTGTTATTCTGCACCAGTTTCTTTTATAATAAATGCGGTGCCTTACACTAATCCAGTAACCGATTTTTCATATACTACACCAATTTGTATTGCTTCCACAAATCCTAGTCCAGCTTTGGCTGCCGGGTTTACTTCAGGTGGAACATTTAGTTATGTGGGAACAGGATTAGATTTAAACAGTACAAATGGAACAATTAATTTAGCAACTTCTACACCAGGAACATATGTTGTAACATATACTTATGCAGCAGATATAGCGAATTGTATTAATTTAGGAAGTAGTTCGGCGAACATTGTAATTTTAGCAGTTCCTGTAGCGGCAGATCTTCCAGATGTATCGCAATGTGATTCCTTTCAACTACCAGTATTACCAGCTGGCAATAATTATTATACAGCCGCTGGAGGATCAGGTACTCTTTTAAATGCAGGAAGTGCTGTTACTACTTCACAAACCATATTTGTTTATGCTCAAACTGGAACAACTCCAAATTGTACGGATGAGGAAAGTTTTGCAGTATCAATTCAACAGAAAGAAACACCTATTTTTGATCCTATTTCAGATTTATGTGTTGGTGATGGAAATATAACCTTACCAACTACATCTAATAATGGAGTTGATGGAACATGGTCTCCTGCGATAGTTGATACTTCTGTAGAGAGTAGTATAGTTTACTCATTTATTCCGGCAAGTTCAGAATGTGCAAATCCGACAACTATGACTGTTAATGTGGAGTTTTGTGACATTCAAAAAGGAATTTCACCAAATGGTGATGGATTGAATGACTACTTAAAATTAGTAGCTAATAAAGTAGAAATTTTCAACAGATACGGTAAAGAAGTTTACACTAAAACGAATTACAATAACGATTGGCATGGTCAATTTATGGGCGGAGGCGATATGCCAGACGGTACTTATTACTATGTGATTGAACTAGTTTCTGGTACGAAAAAAACAGGTTGGATTTATATTAATAGAGAACAATAAGAAAAAATAATTCTACTCTTTTATCAAAGAGGTAAAAGAGTAGTTTTTATTAAACAACATCAATATGAGAAAAATATATTTAGGTTTATTGTTGATCCTAGGATTACTTACTAAAGTAGCTGCACAACAAGACCCACACTATACACAATATATGTATAATATGAGTGTGATGAACCCTGCATATGCTGGTAGTAAAGAAAATTTATCATTAGGGCTTTTGCACAGAAGACAATGGATAGAATTAGAAGATGCTCCAACGACAAGTACTTTCTTCGGTCACAGTCCAGTAGGAAAAAATGTAGGTTTAGGTTTGTCGGTTATCTCGGATAAACTCGGACCAGTAGAAGAGAATAATATTTATGGAGATTTCTCTTATACCCTAAAATTAGGTGGAGAACATAAAT
>CAZULO010000052.1:0-7256 GCA_964621245.1 uncultured Flavobacterium sp. | reverse complement strand
AATAATATTTATGGAGATTTCTCTTATACCCTAAAATTAGGTGGAGAACATAAATTAGCCTTAGGTTTAAAAGCAGGATTAACTCTGCATAATGTGGCCTTGTTTTCTGAAATAAGTCAAAACTTACCAGATTTAAACGATAATTCTTTTGGAGCAGATGTAAGTGGTAGTTACTTCAACTTTGGTACAGGAGCTTTTTATTATACGGATAAATATTATCTGGGTTTGTCTGTACCAAATATGTTAAAAGCAACTCACTTGGATTATCAAGGAACTAAATATGGGAACGATTCTAGCCATTATTTTTTAACAGGAGGTTATGTATTTGATATTAACGAAAATGTAAAATTTAAACCATTTTTCATGGTGAAATCATCTTTTGAAGCACCAGCATCTTTAGATGTTTCAACTAATTTTATGTTCAAAGATAAATTTGAAATTGGAGGAACTTATAGATTAGATGATAGTTTTGGAGCTATGGTAAATTATGCTGTTACGCCAACATTAAGGATAGGATATGCATATGATCATATTGTTTCAGATTTAAAAGTAACGACACCATCTTCTCACGAGATTATTTTGTTGTTTGATGTTAACTTTAGTAAGAAAGTATCACGTTCACCACGTTATTTTTAATCTATTCCACAAAGAAATATACCTATGAGAAATATATATATAGTAGTAAGTGCATTAATGCTTTCAACAAGCCTAATAGCACAGAACAAAGAGACTAAAGAAGCGGACAAATTATTTGATAGATTAGAATATGTTGATGCGGCAAAAGCTTATGCGAACTTAGTAGAGAAAAACAAAGCAGATGGTTATGTGTACAAACAATTGGCAGACAGTTATTTTAATGTTTTTAATACAAAAGAAGCTGTAACTTGGTATGCTAAAGCTATTGAAACACCACAAGATGCTGAAACACATTTTAGATATGCGCAAATGCTAAAAGCAGAAGGAAATAGTGAAGCGGCAAATGCACAAATGGAACAATTTGCTAAAATGCAACCTAACGATGCTAGGGCGAAGACTTTTACTGCGAATCCGAATTTTTTAAATCAGTTGAAAACACAGCCTAAACAATACGATGCTAAAAAATCAGATGTTAGTAGTGATAAGTCAGATTTTGGAGCTGTTTTAACCAATGAAAATGAATTGTATTTTACTAGTGCAAGAAATACGGCAAGAAAAAAGAGCGGTATGGATGAAGAACCTTATTTAGATTTATATAAGGCAACCCGAAATGCAGATGGTTCGTTGAGCTTAGCTACAGAAATAGCAGAGTTAAATACCAAATGGCATGATGGTCCTGCAGCGTTATCTGCAGATGGAAATAGTATGTATTATGGTAGTGAAAGTTTCAACGAAAGTGCTTTTCAAAAAGATAAAACAAAACATTTAAAATACGGTCAAATTTATTTGTACAAAGTTACTAAAAACGGTGAGAAATGGACTAGTGGTAAAGCTTTGCCATTTAATAGTACAGCCTATTCAGTAAGAAATCCTAGTATAAGTTCGGATGGAAAAACGTTGTATTTTTCTTCGGATATGCCTGGTGGTTTAGGCGGAGAAGACATTTGGAAAGTCAGTGTTGACGGTGATACGTACGGAACACCAGAAAACTTAGGTTCGAATGTTAATACGGAAGCCAATGAAAGTTTTCCTTCTATTCAAGAAGATGGTATTTTGTTTTTCTCTTCAAATGGAAGACAAGGATTTGGTGGGTATGATGTGTTTAAGCAGAATACAACCTCAAATGAGAAAGCTATAAATGTTGGAGAACCCGTAAATTCACAAAAAGATGATTTTGCTTTTTCGTATAATTTACAAAAAAATGTAGGTTATTTTTCTAGTAACAGAGAAGGAAATGATGATATTTATGAAGCAGTAGCAGTTTGCGGTGTAGAGGCGGTTGTAGTTGTGAAAGATGCGGTATCTGGAAAGTTACTTTCAGGGGCTAATGTAGCTTTTATAAATAGAAAAGGGGTAGAAGTAAGCAGTCAAGTTTCAAGCGAAACGGGTGAAACTAAATTTGGAATAGAATGTGATGAGGTGGCTAATTTCAATGCCTCTAGGGCTGGATATGAAAATGGAACAGCTACATTAGAAAAATCTAAAAACGGATCTAAAACTTTGGTTTTGAATCTGACAGCTATTCAACCTGTGATTACAGAACGTGAAGTGATATTACAACCTATTTTCTTTGAATATAATAAATCAAATATTACAGCACTTGGTGCCGAGGAATTAGATAAATTGGTAAGTGTGATGAATGAATATCCAAATATGGTTATCGATGCTAAATCACATACAGATAGTCGAGGTGCAGACAGTTATAATTTAAAATTATCTGA
This sequence comes from uncultured Flavobacterium sp., assembly GCA_964621245.1. Lineage (GTDB taxonomy): Bacteria > Bacteroidota > Bacteroidia > Flavobacteriales > Flavobacteriaceae > Flavobacterium. The sequence continues at coordinate 4,899 of CAZULO010000052.1, read as the reverse complement.
TAGAAGAGCAAAGGCTACTGTACAATATATTGTTTCTAAAGGTATAGCTAAAGACAGAATTACGGGAAATGGAATGGGGGAAACACAACCTAAAGTAGATTGTAAAGAATGTACTGAAGAAGAACATGCACAAAACAGACGTAGTGAGTTTTTAATTATAAAGAAATAGTTTAGTATAAACTACTAATAGTAAGGCAGTTTCATTTTTTTTGAAACTGCCTTTTTTATGGATTAATTAATTTAGTATTATATATAAAATTTCAAGCTAGAGATTTATTGTAAATTAATGCATTTCAACGATAAAATATTCTTTTCATCGATAACTTACAAGTATTTGTTAAAAAAGTATTAATTTGATTAAAAATTATTATTTTTTTAACCAAATATCTAACTATTTTAATTAATTATCTACTCTTATGGTATGTTATTACAATGCTAAAAATGTTGAATTTAATTTCAACTCAAATAAGGAAGAGCTCAAAAAGATTGACTTTCAGTCCGCTTTGACTTCATTATTTGTATCGTATAAGTGTATAGCATTAATGGTGATTATGTTATTGACTACAAGTCAATTTTCATGGGCCCAATCTACTGCTAATTATGCTTTTACAACTAATACAACTGGTTCATTAGCACTTGATGCCAATGCCAATGCAGTTGATATGTCTTCAGGAACTACATTATTGGTAGGGGCGGATTTAGACGATATATCATCGCCAGTAAACAATATTGGATTTAATTTCTATATGTATGGTAATTTTTTCAATCAATTTTCAGCTAATAGTAATGGAGTCATTCAATTAGGTGGTGTTCCCGTTTCAACTACAACTTACGTTTTATCAGCTGGAAGTGCTACGTCACCTAGAATTGGTGCCTTGGCGGCTGATTTAAGAACGGGAAGTAATGGAAAAGTACATTACAAAGTTGTAGGAGCAGCACCTAATCGTTGTTTAGTAATTGAATTTAGTAATATGTCTGTTACTTTTGTTGCTAGTCCAGGTTCAAATGATGCTACTTATCAAGTTAGGTTGTATGAAAGAACTGGTAGTATAGAATATGTTTACGGTTCTATGTTTAAAAATGCAAGTACAATATCTGCAACAGCAATTAATTCAGGGTTTTCTGTGGGATCAGTTTTAAATACAACTGCCTCCATAACTACATCAACTAACACGGTAAGCAATGGAGCTACCTTTAATGTGAATTCTTATACCGCTAGTACAAATATTCCAAATCTTCATTCTACTACAGACGGTTCAAGAAGGGTATATAACTTTACACCTCCAATGCCTGCATCTGGTCCAACCGCATTACTGCTTTCAGCGGCTACTCCAAACAGTATGACATTAAATTGGACCGCTGCGTCTCCTACAACAAATAGTATTAAATATATTATTTTAAATTCTATAGATGGTGGTTTAACTTATAATTTTGTTGCTAATGTCGCATTAGGAACAAATACCTATGTAGCTACTGGTTTAGTACCAAGTACAAATTACGATTGGAAAGTTATTGCAATTAGTGAAGGAATGGAGAGTTTAGCAACGACTGGAGCTTTAGCCACAGCAATGGGTTCAACCTATTATTGGGTAGGAACAACAGGTGGTAACTGGAATACCCCAGCGAATTGGAATACAGCTGCGGATAATACAGGAACAACAAGAACGGTTGTCGCAGATTCGGATGCTTTAATTGTGGACGGAGATGGAATTGTTCCAGGTGGTTCAACAACTATTAATGTGGATGTGGCAAGTTTTACGATTGGCCAATTAGTTGTCAATAGTAATACAAATTTAACATTGCAATCAAGTATCGCAACCACAAGAACAATTACAATTAATGGGGTACCTGGTGACGATTTTGTGATTGAAGCGGGAAGTTCTTTAAATTTAAATAATGCAACAAATGCCGTAGCAATTGCATTTTCTGGCACTGGCAACATAGGCTTAATTGCAGGAACGTTAAACATTGGCGGTGCGGCAGGTAATATTTTTAATTCAACTGGAGGTACTACTAATGTAATAACTGTAGCAGCTACAGGTGTAATTAATAATGCATTTGCAGGTAACACAGGAGTTACAGGATCTCTAGCCACATTAAAATTTTTAGACGGAAGTGCGTATAATGTATCAGGAGCTACAACTGGCGCTCCAAATATTCCTTTAGCAACATGGGCTACAAACTCTACGCTAAGAATTAGTGGTTTAACAACTTCTACCACTTCACCTGTAAATAATAATCAATCCTTTGGGAATATTATCTATAATTGTCCTTCATCTACTGCAAGTTATAACTTTTTTGGAGCATTAACTACCGCAACAATTAAAGGTGATTTGACTGTCCAAGCCACTGGAACTGGTCAGTTTAGAACTGTTAGTACAGGGAATTTACCAATTAATGGAAATGTAAATGTAGTAGGTGGAAGGTATGTGCCTTTTTCTTCTACAGGTATCGTTCTTGTGAGTGGTAACACAACAATAGCAGCAGGAAGTATTTTTGATTTATCTATAGCAGCAGGAACTTATGTTCAAAGAGGAGTTACTTTTACCAATAATGGTACAATAAATGGTCCAAATAGTACAACTGCAAGTAATTTGTATTTTTTCCCAGTTACACCTATAGCTCAAACATGGGATGGAGTAGGAACTGTAGGAGCTGCCTTAAATTCAATTTCAATTAATAATACTGGAGGTTTAACAATTACACAACCTGCCCCAATCACCATTTTAAGAGCTAATTTATTTTCTGGTAATATTGCAGGAAGTAACAATTTAACTATTGGTACTGGATTAGCTTTAGCTTGTACTGTACAAGTTGGTTCAGCTGGTTTATCAGGACCTGGAGGTGCATTTCTTTCACAACCAACATGGAATTTAGGAACTGGGAATTATGGAATATTATATTCTCAATGTAATGCTTATACTGCAACAAATGAAATTCCTCCATCCAGAACTGTTACAAATGTAACTTTGAATAATACAAATGGAGTCACTTTATCTGGCGGACCACTTGCAGTTTCGGGAACTCTTACTTTAACAGCAGGAAATTTTAATACTAGTTCTGCTAACTTACTTTCTTTAGGTACAGCTTCTTTAGCTGGAACATTAACTGGAGGTTCTGCGGCATCTTATATTAATGGTCCATTTGCTAGAACTATTGCTTCTGCAAATGCGAATACAAATTATATTTTATATCCAGTTGGTAAAACTACCTATGCTCCGATCTCTTTAGCTCCTGCTACAACAGCAATTTCTGTTTTAAAAGCTGAAACTTTTGAAACTAATTCAGGCACATCTAATGCTTCAATTATTTCATTAGCTACCAATAGAAGATGGGAAGCACCTTTAGTATCAGGAACAATTACAGATATAAATGTGAGATTAGGTGATTCTAATTTAATAAATGGAAATATTCCAGTACAAGCCAATTTAGCAGCAGGACAATATACGAGTACATTTGGAGCTACTGCTACTTTCGCTGCTGGAACTCCAAATACGATTCAATCAAACAGTGCTGTTTCAAGCGCAAATTATACAGGGTTTTTATCTTATGCACTTAATAATGCATGTACAGGAGCTCAATTAATAACAACATCTCCAAATGTTGCAATCTGTAACGGGGATTCCACTACACTTTCAGTTTCTAGTGCAAATGACCCGAATCATAATTATACTTGGTCACCAGCAACTGGTTTAAGCGGAACTTCTGGCTCTAGTGTAACTGCGAGTCCATCTGTGACGACAACTTACACAGTAACTGCTAATGACATAATTACGGGATGCGTGACCACTGGAACTATTGTAGTTACAGTAAATGCTACTCCTGCAGCAGTAGTTGTTACGCCTGCAACTGCTTCAATTTGTTCGGGTACTATCCAACAATTAACTACTGGTGCTGCTGGAGGCTCTATTCTTTCAGGTTCAGGAACTAGTACAACAACTGGGAATGTTACTTCTTCGCTTTTAGGTCCAAATCCTCTACAAAACTTTTATGGAGGAACAAAGCAACAATGGATATATACGGCTGCTGAACTTACAGCATTAGGATTTAGTGCGGGTACTCAAATTAATGCTATAAAACTTGATTTAGCTACAGCAAATGCAGCAGTACTTAATAATTTAGTGGTTAAAATGAAGAATACTGCTGTAGGAAGTTTTGCTTCTACAACGGCATGGGAAACAGGTTTAACAACAGTTAAAACGGCTGCAAGTCATACGCCTGTTGTAGGTTTAAATTTATTTACATTTGATACGGGTTTTGTCTGGAATGGTACTAGTAATTTAGTAATAGAAATGAACTATAGTAATAATAATGGTGGAGGAACAGGAACATTCAATACTGCAAAACATAGTGCTACTTCATTTGTAAGTACAATTTTCTATAGAGCGGATAATCTAACAGCTGCAACGATTGATGCTTTTGTAGGAACTGCAAGTTTTACTTATAGCTCAAGAAATGATATCACTTTTGATTTTGTTAACGCACCGATAACTTGGGCGCCTTTAACAGATTTATATACTGATGCAGGTGCTACAATCGCATACACTGGTGGTCCAGCTACAACAGTTTACGCTAAACCTACTGGAAATATTACTTATACAGCAACTTCGACATTTGGTACTTGTTCAAAATCAAATACCTCAGTGATAACAGTGACACCAAGTACTTCAAATGCTACAACAGCTTCAGCTTGTGATTCATATACCTGGTCAGTAAATGGGGCAACCTATAGTGCATCTGGAACGTATACCAATGTTGTTGGATGTCATACAGAAACCTTAAACTTAACTATTACACCAAGTACTTCGAATGCTACAACAGTTTCAGCTTGTGATTCGTACACTTGGTCAGTAAATGGGGCAACCTATAGTGCATCTGGAACGTATACCAATGTTGTTG
>CAZULO010000051.1:0-16525 GCA_964621245.1 uncultured Flavobacterium sp. | reverse complement strand
GTCCAGGAGGTTATACTCGTATCATTAAATTAGGAAACCGTTTAGGGGATAATGCTGATATGGCTATGATTGAACTAGTTGATTTCAACGAAATTTACTCAACTGCTAAAAAAGAAGTGAAGAAGGCTACAACTCGTAGAGGTAAAGCTAAAAAAGCAGAGGAAACTACTGGTGATGCACCAGCAACTGAATCTACTGATACTACTGAAGTTTCTGAATAATCATGATTCCATTGATTTAAATATAAAAAAGGATAAACATATTTTTGTTTATCCTTTTTTTTTGTAAGTACTAAAACGTAATTTTGCAAAATAAACAACTACAACTAATGAAATACAACGAAAAACAACAAGCTATACTTCTTTTACAAGATGGAACTATTTTTCATGGGAAATCTATCGGAATCTCCGGAAGTATTACTGGTGAAATAGCTTTCAATACAGGAACTACGGGTTATCAAGAAATTTTTACAGATCCTTCTTATTACGGCCAAATTATGGTTACGACTAACGCTCATATCGGAAATTATGGAGTAAATACTAATGAGATAGAATCGGATAGTGTTAAAATATCTGGTTTGGTTTGTAAAAATTTTAGCATGAATTTTTCTCGTGTAGATGCTTCAGAAAGTTTATATGACTACTTAAAAAATCAAAATTTAATAGTTATTTCAGATGTTGATACGCGTGCTTTAGTAAGTTATATTAGAGATAACGGAGCTATGAACGCAATTATTTCAACTGATGGCACTTCAATTGAAGATTTAAAAATTAAATTAAATCAAGCCCCGAACATGGAAGGTTTAGATTTGGCTTCCGTAGTTTCAACTAAAGAACCTTACTTCTATGGGAATGAAAATGCAACTTATAAAATCGCTGCTTTAGATTTAGGTATTAAAACTAATATCTTAAGAAACCTAGCAAAGCGCGATTGTTACATAAAAGTTTATCCTCACAATGCCTCTTTTAATGAAATGAAAGCTTTTGATCCTGATGGGTATTTCTTGTCAAACGGTCCTGGTGATCCAGATCCTTTAGCTTCTGCTCAAGAAGTGGCAAAAAATATTTTAGCAAATAATAAACCTTTATTCGGTATTTGTTTAGGGCACCAAGTTATTGCTTTGGCTAATGGAATTTCAACTTACAAAATGTTTAACGGCCATAGAGGGATCAATCATCCTGTTAAAAACCTAATAACTGGTAAAGGTGAAATAACCTCTCAAAATCACGGTTTTGCCGTAAATAAAGAGCAATTAGAAAGTCATCCTGATTTTGAATTGACTCACGTTCATTTAAATGACGGAACTGTTGCAGGAATGAAAATGAAATCAAAAAATTGTTTTTCAGTACAATATCATCCTGAAGCGAGTCCTGGACCACATGATTCTAGTTATTTATTTGATGAGTTTATCGAAAATATAAAGTCTTCCAAAAACTAAAACGTTATCGTTTATAAGTTTTAGTTTAAAATAGATCGTAAAATTAAAATATAATTAACTTTGTTTAATTACTAAACGGCTACAATGTAGTCAAATATTTATAACGACTCTTTAAGAGTCCAATACTTATAACTATGAGCATAATTATTAAAGTTCACGCAAGACAAATATTAGATTCAAGAGGTAATCCAACTGTAGAAGTGGATGTGATTACAGAAAACGGAATTTTAGGTAGAGCAGCAGTTCCATCTGGTGCTTCTACTGGAGAACACGAAGCGGTTGAATTACGTGATGGCGGAAAGGCCTTCATGGGAAAAGGAGTTTTAAAAGCAGTTGAAAATGTAAATGCTACTATCGCTTCAGAATTAGTAGGTATGTCCGTTTTCGAACAAAATGCTATCGATAAAATGATGATCGAATTAGATGGAACACCAAATAAATCTAATTTAGGAGCTAATGCTATTTTAGGGGTTTCTTTAGCAGTAGCCAAAGCTGCCGCTAACGAATTAGGAATGCCTTTGTATCGCTATGTTGGTGGAGTATCTGCAAATACTTTACCGGTTCCCATGATGAATATTATCAATGGTGGTTCCCATTCTGATGCGCCAATCGCATTTCAAGAATTTATGATTTTTCCAGTTAAAGCATCCTCTTTTACACATGCCATGCAAATGGGAACAGAAGTGTTTCATAATTTGAAAAAGGTATTACATGATAGAGGCTTATCTACTGCCGTAGGTGATGAAGGAGGTTTTGCTCCAAATTTAGCTGGCGGAACAGAAGATGCCTTAGATACCATCAAATTAGCGGTTGAAAAAGCAGGATATAGTTTCGGTGATGAAATAATGATTGCTTTAGATTGTGCAGCTTCAGAATTTTATGTAGACGGTAAATACGATTATACTAAATTTGAAGGCGCTGGAGGGAAAATTAGAACTTCAGAAGAACAAGCTGATTATTTAGCAGAATTAGCGGAAAAATACCCAATTATTTCGATTGAAGACGGAATGTACGAAGACGATTGGAAGGGTTGGAAGTACCTAACGGAAAAAATTGGTACAAAAGTGCAATTAGTCGGTGACGATTTATTTGTGACAAATGTAGATAGATTATCCCGCGGAATTAACGAAGGAATTGCCAATTCAATTTTAATTAAAGTAAATCAAATTGGAACTTTAACAGAAACCATCGCAGCTGTAAATATGGCCCATAATGCAGGCTATACTTCAGTAATGAGTCATCGTTCAGGTGAAACTGAAGATAATACAATTGCTGATTTAGCTGTTGCATTAAATTGTGGTCAAATTAAAACAGGTTCTGCTTCTCGTTCGGATCGTATGGCTAAGTACAATCAATTGTTGCGTATTGAAGAAGAATTAAATGAAGTTGCGTATTTCCCTGGTAGAAATGCGTTTAAAGTGAAGTAAATTTATTTCTAAATTTTTATTGTTTATTACAGTAATAAAATATTTATAAAAAACCTGTAGCAGATTTATGCTTCAGGTTTTTTTTATCTCTTTTTGGTATTAATTATAGATTTTATATATACCTATTGTGCAATTTATCTATGTATTAATTTTAAAATTCAAGAAAAAATTATTAAATTCGCAACTAACATTATTATACCTACAAAATACATATATTATCATGTCGAAAAATGCAATTATAGAAATTGATGGTAATAAATTCGAACTTCCTCTTATGGTTGGAAGCGAGAATGAAACAGCTATTGATATTAGTAAATTAAGAGATTTAACAGGAGCGATAACTTACGATCCAGGATACAAAAATTCCGGAGTTTGTAAAAGTGACATTACTTTTCTTGATGGTGAAGAAGGAATCTTAAGATATCGTGGTTACGCTATTGAAGATTTAGCTGATAAAGCTGACTTTTTAGAAGTTTCTTATCTAGTGATTTTCGGAGAATTACCAACAAAAACTCAATTAGAGGATTTTGAAAACAATATCCGTAAATATACTTTAGTGAATGAAGAAATGAAAAACATCATTGATGGTTTTCCAAAAACGGCTCACCCAATGGGCGTTTTATCTGCGTTAACAAGTGCACTTACTGCTTTTAATCCAAAAGTTTTAAATGTAGAAAATGATAAAGAAATGTACGAAGGTATTTGCAAAACAATGGGAAAATTCCTTGTTTTAGCTACTTGGACATACAGAAAAAGCATGGGTTATCCATTAAATTATTACGATAATACAATTGGATATGTAGAAAACTTTATGCAATTGATGTTTAAATTACCTACTGGACCTTATGCTGCTAATCCAGTTGTTGTGGCTGCGTTAGATAAATTATTTATCTTACACGCTGATCACGAACAAAACTGTTCAACTTCTACAGTTCGTATGGTAGGTTCTTCTCATGCTGGTTTATTCGCTTCAATCTCTGCAGGAGTTTCTGCGCTTTGGGGACCATTACACGGTGGAGCAAATCAAGCAGTATTAGAAATGTTAGAAGCGATCCAAAAAGATGGTGGAGATGCAGATAAGTATTTAGCAAAAGCAAAAGATAAAAATGATGAATTCCGTTTAATGGGATTCGGACACAGAGTATATAAAAATTTCGACCCAAGAGCGAAAATCATCAAAAAAGCAGCTGATGAAGTTTTGGCTGAATTAGGTGTGAACGATCCAATTTTAGCTATCGCAAAAAGATTAGAAGAAGCCGCTTTAGTTGATCCTTATTTCGTAGAAAGAAAATTATATCCAAACGTAGATTTCTATTCTGGTATTATTTACCGTGCTTTAGGAATTCCAACAGATATGTTTACTGTATTGTTCGCAATCGGTCGTTTACCAGGTTGGATTGCACAATGGAAAGAAATGCGTGTAAATAAAGAGCCAATCGGTCGTCCAAGACAAGTTTACACTGGGTATCCATTACGCGACTTTGTTGAAACTGAAAATAGAAAATAATTTTAAAAATCCCGGTTTATAATCGGGATTTTTTTTGGTTACCTTATATCGGTATAGAGTAATTGTTTTTAAATGAACTTGTTTTTCATTATTTAGTTAGCAAATACATAAATAGGTTGAAGTTACGAAATGATGAATAGCTAATTTTAGCAAATTCTCTTAAAAAAATCACAAAAAATAACTTCGTGAACTTCCGTGTTTGGGGCTTATTTAAAAATAAATACGTTTTTACTTGACAACGCCTATTTTGCTATCGTATATTTGCAGATAATTTAAGCATATTTTAGCTTAAAATTAAATTACTTTAATCTTAATACGTACATATGAAATTATCTCATTTCCAGTTTAATTTACCAGAAGAATTATTAGCAGAGTTTCCTTCAGAAAACAGAGATGAATCTCGTTTAATGGTGGTTCATAGAAAAACTGGTGAAATTGAACATAGAATGTTTAAAGATATTATCGAATATTTTGATGATGGAGATGTAATGGTCTTAAATAACACTAAGGTTTTTCCAGCTCGTTTATACGGTAATAAAGAAAAAACAGGCGCCAGAATTGAAGTGTTTTTATTAAGAGAATTAAATGCAGAACAACGTTTGTGGGATGTACTTGTTGATCCTGCTCGTAAAATCAGAATTGGAAATAAATTATATTTTGGTGACGACGATTCGTTAGTGGCTGAAGTTATAGATAATACCACTTCTCGTGGAAGAACTTTACGTTTTTTATACGATGGTTCTTATGAAGAATTTAGAGAAAAGTTAATCGAACTAGGAGAAACTCCGATTCCGAAATTTATCAATAGAGAAGTTACTCCTGAAGATGCAGAACGTTATCAAACGATTTATGCCAAAGAAGAAGGTGCAGTTGCCGCTCCAACGGCTGGTTTACATTTTTCAAAACATTTAATGAAACGTTTAGAAATTAAAGGGGTAGATTTCGCTGAAGTAACTTTACATGTGGGTTTAGGAACTTTTAATCCTGTTGAAGTAGAAGATTTATCGAAACATAAAATGGATTCTGAAGAAATGATTGTAACACAAGAAGCTTGTGATATCATTAACGGGGCCAAAGCGAAGAAAAAGAAAGTGTGTTGTATTGGAACTACGTCAATGCGTGCTATGGAAAGTACCGTTTCCTCTATGAGAACATTAAATCCTTATACGGGTTGGACAAATAAATTTATTTATCCACCATACGATTTTAGTTTAGCAGATGCTATGGTATCAAATTTTCATACTCCAAAGTCTACTTTATTAATGATGGTTTCTGCATTTTGTGGTCACGATTTAATGAAGAAAGCCTATGAAGTAGCTATTCAAGAGAAATATAAATTCTATTCGTATGGCGATGCCATGCTGATTTTATAATTTTATTTTATATTATATCATGAAACCTAACAGCAATGTTAGGTTTTTTTATGTCTTATTTTTTTTCTATTTTTACAAAGTAAAATCAACTACAATGAACTTTCAAAATACCAAAGAATTCGCAAAAAGCTTAGATGATCAAGACGAATTAAAACACTATAAAAACGAGTTTTATTTCCCTCAACACAACCAAAAAAATGTAATTTATTTCACAGGAAATTCCTTAGGACTACAACCTAAAATCACCAAAAAATATGTTGATGAAGTCATGGATGATTGGGCAAATATGGCTGTTGAAGGTCATTTTTACTCCGAAAAACCTTGGTGGGATTATCACGAACGTTTTTGCGAACCTTTAGCTAAAATTGTTGGAGCCAAAGCTTCTGAAGTAGGTGTAATGAATACTTTAACAGTTAACTTACATTTATTATTAGTTTCTTTTTATCAACCAAAAGGAAAAAGAATTAAAATTTTATGTGAAGAAAAAGCGTTTCCTTCTGATCAATATATGTTGCAAAGTCAAGTCAAATTTCATGGTTTTGCTCCAGAAGATGCTATTGTAGAAATTAAAAGAAGAGATGGCGAATTAACTACAAGGTCAGAAGATATTCTAGCAAAAATTGAAGAATTAGGTGACGAATTAGCCCTAGTTTTTATCGGTGGTGTGAATTATTACACAGGTCAAGTTTTTGATATGAAAACGATTACGGCTGCCGGACATAAAGCTGGCGCTATAGTAGGTTGGGATTTAGCACACGCAGCAGGAAATATTGAATTGCAATTACACGATTGGCAAGCAGATTTTGCCGCTTGGTGTAGTTACAAATACATGAACTCCGGACCAGGAAATGCGTCAGGTTATTTTGTACATGAAAAACATCATGCGAATAAAGATTTAAATCGTTTTGCAGGCTGGTACGGACATAATAAAGAACGTCGTTTTTTAATGGAACCTAACTTTGATGCAGTAGAAGGGGCAAATGGATGGCAAGTTAGTAATTTACCAGTACTTTCTTTAGCGCCTTATTTAGCAACGGTTGAAATGTTTGCAGAAGTTGGAATGGAGAAATTGATAGCCAAGAGAAATTTAATCACCTCGTATCTCGAATTTGTATTGCACGAAATTGATGCGGTAATTGATGGAACAGAATTTGAAGTGATTACTCCTGCTAACCAAGAAGAAAGAGGGTGCCAGTTGTCTGTTTATTTACACGGACAAGGTAAAGAATTATTTACTTTCTTAATGCAGAATGGGGTAGTTACAGATTGGCGTGAACCAAATGTGATTCGTTTAGCTCCAGTTCCATTTTATACTTCTTTTGAAGATATTTATAATTTCGGACAAATTTTGAAACAAGGAATTTTGGCTTGTGCCAATAAGTAATAACTAATTAAGTCAATATAAAATCTTAGCTATTTTTAGCTAAAACATGTAATAAAATGAATAAACAACAAAAAATTGAGAATTTCGATCCATCACAACCAGGTTTAGCAGATGCAACTGTTTTTGGATTACCGTTTACGGCAGACGAGTCAGAAATTATTATTATACCTGTGCCTTGGGAAGTAACAGTAAGTTATGGAGCTGGCGCATCACAAGGTCCAAACGCCATATTTGACGCTTCATTTCAAGTAGATTTATTGCACCAAGACTTTCCCGATTTATGGAAATTAGGCATTTACATGGACGAAGCACCAGAACAATGGGAGAAAAATTCAGAGAAGTATAAGGATTTAGCACAACCGATTATTGAAGCTTTAGAAAATGGTGAGGATTTAGAAACATTTCCTGCATTACAAGAAGATTTACATAAAATAAATAAAGCGTGCAGAATTTTACACACAGAAGTAAAAGAGAAAGTATTGTATTGGCAAAATAAAGGTAAAAAAGTAGCGCTTTTAGGTGGCGATCACAGTACACCACTTGGTTATTATGAAGCTTTAGCGACACAACACGAAAGTTTCGGAATTTTACATTTAGATGCACACATGGATTTAAGGATTGCCTATGAAGGATTTACCTATTCTCATGCGTCAATTATGTATAATACGTTACAAATTCCACAAGTTTCAAAAATAGTGCAAGTTGGAATTAGAGATTTTTGTGAACAAGAGGTATCAGTAGTAAAAGAATCAAACGGAAGAGTTTTAGTGCATACCGATTCAGATATGAAAGCCAAAGCTTTTGAAGGCCAAACTTGGAAACAACAATGTGAAGAAATTATTTCGCAATTACCACAAAAAGTAACTATTTCATTTGATATTGACGGAATGTATCCTTGGTATTGTCCAAATACGGGAACACCTGTTCCTGGCGGTTTTTCATTTGAACAAGCTACCTATTTATTCAATTTATTAGCCGATTCTGGAAAAGAAATTATTGGTTTCGATTTGGTAGAAGTAGCACCAGGTGAAAACGACGATTGGGATGGAAATGTAGGAGCAAGAATGTTATTTCACATGTGCGGAATTTTAGCAAAATCTCAAAAATTAGCTGTTGGGCAAAAGTTGAAATTCTAAAACATATTTTCAAAATTATGTAAGAGCACTCGAGTTCGCTTTTTGTTTCTTTGTGAACTATTAATTATTTAAAATTTATTATTATGAAAAATGCATGTGTAATACTTTTTAGTTTGTTTCTTGTTTCATGCCAGTTTCAAAATAAAGAAGATATCGCAAAAGCGAAACAAGAAAGTATAGATTCTTTAAAGTCAGAAATGGAAAAACAAAAAGTAATTGATTCCATGGAAACAGAATTGAAAAAAGTAAACGAGGAAAAAGCAGCTTTAGAAAATAAGAAAACCGTAGTTGTAAATCAAACCAGAACTACAACTACAGCACCAACTACTAAAAGGAAAGGTTGGAGTAATACCGCTAAAGGTGCCGTTATTGGAGCTGGAGTAGGAGCTGCAACTGGCGCTATTGTTAGTAAAAAGAAGGGAACTGGAGCTATTATTGGTGGTTTAGCTGGTGCAGGAGTAGGAGCTGGTACAGGTGCAATTATAGACAGTAAGAAATAAAACAATACTATATATTTAAACTAGAACGCAGGGTTGAAAAACCATGCGTTTTTTTTATAGGTCTATTTGTAAATTCTATGATTTTAAACCCTTAAAATTGTATTAGATTAAGGAATAAACCTTATTTTTGTAGTCTTATTTGTTAAGTGAAATTCATGCAAAGTCCTAAAAAAATTGCAGTTATCGGTTCTGGTTTAGTGGGAACCTTATTAGCTATTTATCTAAAAAGAAGAGGTCATACCGTTCATGTATATGATAGAAGTACGGATATAAGAAAGGTTAATTTCTCTGGACGTTCTATTAATTTAGTATTATCCAATCGAGGTGTTAAAGCTTTGCGCGATGTTGGCTTGGATCAAGAAGTGCTAGGAATTGGTATTCCAGTAGAAAAACGAGCCATTCATACTGGTGTAGATACAGTAAACGAACAGTTTTACGGTAAAGATGGAGAAGTAATTTATTCCTTATCTAGAGGTTTGTTGAATAAAAAGATGGTCGATCTTGCCGAGAAAGCAGGTGTAGAATTTTTCTTCGAAGAAAAAGTTTGGGACGTCGATTTAAATACAGCTACCATTTCAATTGGAGAATCTGAAAGAGGCGAATGGACCACCCGTAACTACGATTTAACTTTTGGTTCAGATGGAGCTTTTTCCAGAATCAGACACCGTATGCAACGCCAAAGTATGTTTAATTATTCTCAAGAATTTCTTGAAGTTGGATACAAAGAATTAAATATACCTGCAAACCCAGACGGTTCACATAAATTAAATAAAAACGCCCTGCATATTTGGCCTCGTGGTAATTACATGCTAATGGCTTTGGCAAATTTAGATGGGAGTTTTACTTGTACTTTATTTATGCCTCATGATGGTGAAAATTCATTCGAATCTCTAAAAACTAAAGAGCAATTGGTTGCATTTTTCGCCACTCATTTCCCAGATACCAAAGAAGTTATTCCTAACTTGGTAGAAGATTTCTTCAAAAATCCAACCAGTTATTTAGTTACTATGAAGTGTTTTCCTTGGACATACAGCGACAAAGTAGCCTTAATTGGTGATGCGGCTCATGCTATTGTACCATTTTACGGACACGGAATGAATGCTGGCTTTGAAGACATTACAGTTTTAGAAGAAATGATGGAAAAATATGGTGATGATTGGGCCAATTTGCTTAATGATTACGAAAATTCTAGAAAACCTAATGCAGATGCGATTGCAGAACTTTCCTATAGAAATTTTATGGAAATGAGCGCCAAAACAGCAGATGCCAACTTCTTACTTCAAAAGAAAATTGAAAAATGGTTTTCAGATAAACACCCTAATTTGTGGGTTCCCTTGTATTCTCGTGTAACTTTTAGTCATCAACCCTATGCCGAAGCTTTAGCAGAAGGCGAGAGACAAAATGAAATTATGCTAGAAATATTAAAAATGGAGAATATCCAACAAAATTGGAATTCTGATATAGTAGAATCTAAAATTTTAGAACTTTTAGGAGTGAAGTAATAAGTAGTAAAATAATACTTTTTATTTCATACATTTGATTTTTTCTAAATATCAGGTATGGAAATAGTATTGCTACTAATAATTGTTGTTTTGCTGTTGGTGTTATTATCAAATAACAGCTCTAGGATTCAAAATTTACAAGATTCAATTTCTCGATTAAATGACAGTGTAAACAAACTGTCCAAAGAGATCAAACTTTTAGATCCAACTTCACCCATAGTAAAAGAAGTTTCCAAAAGTGACATAAATACGATTCCAACTGAAAATGACAAGAAATACCCAGAAGTGGTTTTTGATGAACTTCAGCCGAAATCAAAAACCATAGAAGCGATTTCACCCGAAATTCATGAAGAAAAAGTGGTGTTTACGGCACCAGATCCAATCATTGAAAAGCCACGTTTTGTCTCTGAGAAATCTTGGTTTGAAAAATTCAAAGAAAACAATCCCGATTTAGAAAAATTTATTGGCGAAAACCTAATTAATAAAATTGGAATCCTAATTCTAGTTTTAGGAATTAGCTTTTTTGTAAAATTCGCTATCGATAAAAATTGGATCAACGAAACCGCTAGAGTAGCCATCGGAATTTTATCAGGTACTTTAGTAATGGGTTTTGCGCATAAACTAAAAAAAAATTACATCGCATTTAGTTCCGTAATTGTGGCTGGTGCCATTAGTATTTATTACTTTACGATTGCCATTGGTTTCCACGATTATCATATTTTTAGTCAGTCCGTTGCCTTTGGGATAATGGTAGTCATTACCGCATTTAGTGCATTTGTTTCTGTAAATTATAACCGTCAAGAATTAGCTGTTTTATCTTTAATTGGTGGTTTCGCGGTGCCATTTATGTTGAGTACTGGTCAAGGAAACTATGCTGTTTTGTTTACGTATATCGCTATTTTAAATATTGGAATTTTAGCTGTTGCCTATTTCAAAAAATGGAACGTTGTCACCATTTTATCTTTTGTATTTACAACTTTATTATTCTTAAGCTGGAGCTTTACAGAAATGAATAAAGAAAATTTTCCACATCAAGGCGCATTTATTTTCGCTACTGTATTCTATTTTATATTTAGTATTACTTCAGTTATAAATAATGTGAGAAACAAAGGTGTTTTCTCTACTATAGAATATTTTATAATAACGGCCAACACGTTTGTGTATTTTGGGATTGGTTTATCCATAATAGAGGATTCGCACCTGCAATTAAAAGGCTTGTTTACACTTTCTTTAGCCATTTATAATTTTATTTATACCGCTATTTTATTCAAGAAATTTGGTTTAGAAAAAAATGCCGTTTATTTATTAATCGCGTTAGTACTCACTTTTGTCACACTTACTATTCCAATTCAATTTGAAGGGAATCAGATTACTTTGTTTTGGGCTTGCGAAGCGGTTATGTTATTCTGGTTGTCTCAAAAATCAAAAATTAGTTTGTTTAAATTGAGTGCTGTTGCCCTACAGTTTTTAATGATTTTAAGTTTGATTATCGATTGGTTTCAAACGTATGGTGCTTACGATAATTCATTAAATATAGTATTCAATAAAATCTTCCTTACCGGAATTGTGACGCTAGCTTCTATAATCGCTACTTATTTCGTGCTGAATAAAGAAACAGAAAATAGTGTTATTTTTAAAGTAACGTTTCAACTCAATCCATACAAAAACTTCATTATTTTAGTTGGAGTTATTATGGCTTATTTTATTGGCATGTTAGAAGTTTCATACCAAGCAACTGAATTTTTATCGAATTATCATTCTGCTTATTCTTTTTCTGTTGTATATCATTTTGTCTATACAACAGCCATACTGTTTTATGTTTTTAGTAAAAATAGAACGCGTTTTTTCAAGCCAATTCTTATTTTAACGCTTCTAAATGTAATCGCGTATTTAGTTTTTTATTCCAAATTACCGATACAAGAAATGGTTCAGAACATACAAATGAAAAGTGATTCAAATTTTACCTTTTATTTTCATTATATCTTGTTATTTTGTCTAGTATATCACTTTATAATTCTGATAAAACAGATTAAAGACGCTTCAGTTTTTGAAATTTTTAAATCGAAATTTGCAATTTGGATTTTAGTAATTTCTGGAGTTTATATTTTAAGTAACGAATTAGTAGTTCACGCAGTACATTTTATTGATGTTCCAGGAGTTGAACATGCAATTGCAAAAACCTCAAAAGCGATTACTGATAAATACGCCTTAGAATATGAAATTCAAACCATTATTTCAGACGCTATAGATCAAGTAAAAACACAAGTTATTAAAATTGGTTATCCTATTTTATGGGGCATTATTTCCTTTGTTTTATTACTTGTTGGAATCAAACAGCAATGGAAACAAATTCGAATAATTGCTTTGTCCTTGTTGGGTGTAACAGTATTAAAATTATTTCTTTACGATATTAATAACGTTTCAGAAACAGGAAAAATCATTGCGTTTATTTTATTAGGCGTTTTAATTCTAATTATTTCTTTCGTATATCAAAAAATCAAAAAGTTAATCGTTGATGAATCACCTAATATTCAATCGGATGAAGTGTAAAATACTAATTTTCGTTTTATTTATTGCTGGTTTTGGATTTTCTCAAAGTCATAAAGCGATTATTTCAAATATTGATATAGACGGATTTCATAAAATTACGATTTCTCCCGAAGTTCGTTCTGCTAGTCAAGATAACTTGGCTTATTTTCGAATTTTAGATAAAAATAAAAAAGAAGTGCCTTTTGCGAATTTTGATACTGCGCAACATAATTCCCTGCTTTTTCAAAGTTTGGATGTTTTAAGTAAAACAAGAAGTAAAGATTCTATTACTTCAATAATTATTTCCTTGAAAGATGTAAAAAATATCACCGAATTAAGTTTAGTAATCTCAAACACAACAATTAATAAAACCTATTCAATAAGTGGAAGTAACAATCAACAAGATTGGTTTGGGTTAGTTTCGAATCAGATTTTAAGTGATTTGTCGGATAATAAGGGTACAACTGTTACAAAAAGTATAGTGTTGCCACGAAACAATTATAAATTTTTACGATTTGATTTCAACGATAAGATATCGTTACCAATTAACATTTTGGAACTTGGATATTATAAAGGCGGAAGAAAGGATGTTGAGAAAACGGATTTGACAGGTTTTAAATATAAAATTTCAGAAGATCACAAACATAAGAAAACAAGTATCACATTCACCTCAAATAATTTTCAAAGAGTGGATGGAATTTCTTTTGATGTGAAAACGAAATTATTTTTAAGAAAGGCATCCGTATTTGTAAACACAACTCGAAAAGTTAGAAAAAGAATTGAAACTTTCAAACAAGAAATTTTTAGCTTTAATTTGAATTCAAACACGTTAAACACGTTTCAAATTAATAGTTTTTTTGAAAAGGAATTCACAATTGAAATTGATAATCAAGACAACCAACCTTTGGCTATTTCGAAAATTAAAGTTTTTCAAAACACAGTTTCAATACTTGCGGATTTAAAAGCGAACGAAAAATATGAAGTGATTATTGATTCTACTTTATCACAACCCAATTACGATTTGGCGAATTTCACTCAAAATATAGCAGGAGAATTACCAAAAGCAACAATTTCAAACTTAGAAAAAACAGATTCAGAAGTTTTAATCGCTTCGGGGAAATCATTTTGGCAAAAACCTATTTTCTTATGGAGTGCCATTTTGTTAACGTTGTGTTTACTTGCTTACTTTGTTTTTACTCTATTAAAAGACATAGAGAAGAACTAATTATTCTTCTCTATGTACTTTTGTGAAATCAAATGCAGGTTTGCAAATGGCTATATATTCACATGCTTCTGAAAATGGATTCGAATATTGCACTCGTGTATTTGCTTCAATTTTTATAGATTGACCTGCTTCTAAAATAACAGTTTCGTCTTCAATGATAAATTGTTTTTTTCCATGAATGATATAAGTGTATTCTTCAAATTCAGGTGTTTGAAAAGGTTCGCTCCATCCCGGCGGTGCTATCATGTGAGCAATAGAAATGTCATTATTGTTAGTCGCCACTTTACCGTGATGTTCTTCTATTAATTTACCATCTGTGGTAGGAACTACAAAGGGTGTTTTTTGGATAAAATATTTTTTCATATGATTTTAGATAAATAATTTACTATTTTCTACTTTTTAGTACTTTCATTAAAACACTAAAAGCCCCACGAATAAAACTCGCACTAGTTACTATTTTGGTTACCGATTTTCCTACGGTTTCAAGCATTCCTGGCTCTTTGTTTTCTTGTTTTTCTTCCTCGGCTTCTTCCGCTTCAACCGAAATTTCTTCGATTTTTTTAGTTAAAATTTCATAGGCACTTTCTCTATCTATTTCAGCTTCATATTTTTCAACTAATTTAGAATTGGAATTTATACTGTCAATTTCATCTGTACTTAAAATATCCATTCTGCTTTCTGGTGCACGCATCATAGTAGCAGCTAGTGGTGTTGGTATTCCTTTTTCATTTAAAGCTGTTACTAAAGCTTCACCGATTCCTAATGAAGTTAGTAATTCCTCTGTTTTGTAAAATTCTGAAATCGGATAGTTATCTGCGGTTTGATTGATAGCTTGTCTGTCGTTAGCCGTGAAAGCACGTAAAGCATGTTGTATTTTTAATCCCAACTGTGCTAAAACACCTTTCGGAATATCCATTGGATTTTGGGTGATAAAATACACGCCAACTCCTTTAGAACGAATTAATTTTATGATGGTTTCAATTTGATCTAGTAAGGTTTTGCTGGCTTCATTAAATATAAGGTGCGCTTCGTCAATAAAAATAACTAACTCAGGTTGTTCCACATCGCCTTTTTCTGGCATCGTGTTGTAAATTTCAGCTAATAAATTTAACATGAAAGTAGAAAACAGCTTTGGTTTGTCTTGAATATCATTTAACCGTACTATGTTAATATAACCCATTCCATTTTCGTCGATTCGCATCAAATCCTCAATTTCAAATGATTTTTCTCCAAAAAAGATATCGGCACCTTGTTGTTCTAATTCGATTATTTTTCTAAGAATGGTACCGGTAGTAGAAGTAGAAATTTTTCCATACGCTTCTGAAATTTCTTCTTTTCCTTCCTCAGTAATATAATTCATTACTTTTTTGATGTCCTTTAAATCCAATAAAGGCATTTTTTTGTCGTCACAATATTTGAAAATTACTGAGATTACTCCAGCTTGTGTGTCATTAAGATCTAATATTCTAGAAAATAACACAGGACCAAATTCAGAAACAGTAGCACGTAATCGTACGCCATTTTGTTCCGATAGTGTAAGTAATTCGGTTGAAAATCCTTTTGGTTCAAAGGGAATATTTAGTTGCGTATGACGGTCTGTTATAAAACTTTTAACTTCTCCTGGTTTTGCAATTCCAGAAAAATCACCTTTTATATCCATCATTAAAACGGGAATACCTTTAGCGGCTAATTGTTCGGATAAAACTTGTATGGTTTTTGTTTTACCTGTTCCGGTAGCTCCAGCAATTAAACCGTGACGATTTAAAGTTTTTAATGGAATCGTAACAGGAACTTCGGCAAATGTTTCACCATTTAAAATGGCAGCGCCAAGGGTTATGGAATCTCCTTTTGAAGCATAGCCAGTTTGTAGCGTTGAAATGAAGTTTTCTTTTGACATTTGATGTGTTTTTATAGTTACAAAGATGAATTTTTTTTTAAAAACAACGAAATTTTATGTTGTAAAAAGAAAATTTAACATAGTTTACATTTTCTTAACATTTCAAATTGATAAAATTTTCAGTATTTATTGAATTTTTGTTAGGTAATAGTAAAATACGTTAAATATAATTTCGACAAAATTGTTTTTTGGTACGATTGTTGCATAATTTCAAATGAGAATTGCAATTTTTATTAAATTAGTTTTTTTTTAAAACCTAATTCACATAAATTTGCGACTATCAAAATAAAATTAGAATAAAAATAATTAATCAATTCAAACTTAAAATTTTAAAAAATGGAACAGGATTTAAACGTTTCTGTAGAGAACAAAGGAAGCAAAGGGAGTAGTGTTTTTGCATCGTTAACTATCGTTATCTGTATAGTTATTGGAGCTTTATTATGGAAATTTGTAATGGGTGCACCAGCAAACTTCGTGAAAGGAGATCCAGCAGGACAACCTTTACCAGGAAACTATTTAGGTATGGTTTATAAAGGAGGAATTATCGTTCCAGGATTAATGGGATTATTATTAATGACTCTTGTTTTCTCTGTAGAAAGATTCATCG
>CAZULO010000050.1:0-16679 GCA_964621245.1 uncultured Flavobacterium sp. | reverse complement strand
CTCGATTAGTACTTGTTGTGGCATCAATTACAAAATATCCGTTTTGCAAATCACCCGTTTCTTGATTCATTGGAACAACTACGTACACGTGAGTAAATGCACTCGGGTTATGTGTAGGCTGTTTTATTTGTCTTATAAAATGCTTTATACCTAACTCTTTTAAAATGCAACTGGCAAAAATTGAATAGCTTTTGCAATCAATACCAATACTTCTATTTTCAAATGAATTACTTGGTGTGCGCAATAATTGATTAATTCCGTCGGCTTTATATTGAATATGGTTATATAACCAACTATAAATGCGTTCGCAAGTTTCCGAAACACTATTTTGTTCTAATAGCTTTGCAATGTTTTTGGCTTGAAAACTATATTTATCAATAATGTTTGTCATCAATTTCACAGAGTGAAAAGTATTACCGCTTCCTAAAGCCTCGCTTTTACCTGTTGCTTTTGGGAAAAGCGGTACATACTCTATTCCCGATAGTATTTGTCTGTGTAAAACTCGATTAATATTCATTTTTTATACTACTATCTTTTTCCGATTTGATGATTAAAACTTTTTCTTTTTAAAACGTTTGTTCCATTTGTTGAATACAAAGTTGCGGACAAAAAAAAACCATTGCACTAGTTTGCAATGGTTTAGAATTAGTATGTATTAGTAAAGTTGTTTTTTTGCTTTTTACCGATAGTTAATCGGTTAAGCAAAAGGTATTTTTTAGTAGAGTAAATTAAACTAATAATAGCTCATTTATTTTTTCTTTTAAAAATGTAGAAGAAATTTTACCAAAGTGGATTGATAAATCTAAATCGGTAAACAAATATTTTTTTATGTTTATATCATAATCAGAATTAAAAATAATAAAATCTCTAACTCGATGTAAGAACTCAACTAAATACTTATCAGTTTCATCGTAAACTTCTTCATATGAGAGTATCCAATTTATCATAAGAGCAATTATTTTAGAATATTCAGGTTGCTCATCAAATTTTGTATGTAACTCAACTTTTTTTGTTTTACCATTATATACAAAACTAGATGGAACAGCCATTATATTTTGGTTAAATTGTTGTGCCAAAGATTCAGATGTATTGATATTAAAAGTATGCAAATGACGATTAGTTTCGTCAATATCAAAAGTTGGTTTTATAAACATTTTCATAATTAAAAATTAGGTTATTATGTTGCTATTATTTCTATAAATTTATAGATTAATTGTTACTTATTTTTTTAAAAATATCATTAATTTTAAACTTACATTTATAAAAGAACTTTTTATAACTTGATAATTTCTCACATTGAGTAATTTCAAGCGTAAAACTACCTAAAGAAAGTCTAAGTTTTACTAAAACTAATTCTTTTGTTAACCAAGCTCTTGTATATTCTTCCTCACCTAATTCACCAAGCTCAATAAAAGGTGTTCCATAAAATGAATTAAGTTTTATTAAAACATCTTCTATTTCTTTCACAAAGATTGCAACTCTATTAGTTGTGTCCATTTTTTGCAAAGTTATTATTTTGGGGTTGTCGATTAGATATGATACCAAATTAAAGTAATTCAAAACAAATGATGGAATATAATGTGCATTTCTATTATCAATTTTTAATGTTGGTTCTATTGTAGTAATCCAAAATAAATAATTAATTAATTCTTGACCATTTTTAATTTCTGATGAATTTTCATTAACAAAATTTACATATTCCTTTGGAGTTACAACTCTAACATTTAATTCTAAAAGCTTAAATGTGAGTTCAGCTTTTGCTTTGGTTTTTTTATCTGAAACAATAAATATATCGCAACTTGTTGCATATGCTATATGTTCGTAGTCTGTTTCAATATTATCCAAATGATGATTTTCATTGATAATATCTTGATAAAACCCATGAAAATCTAATTGCCTAACAAGTGCAATTATTTTATTAAAAAGGCTCTTTTTATCTACATCTGTTAACATACTTTCAAAAAGCTCCATAAAGTTTACTTTGTTCAACTTTTGTGCATTTTCATCGAGGGTTTCCATTGGGTTGAATCTTTCATCTTTAATTCTACCACTAACTTTAATATCTTTTTGAAATCCATCACGCCAATTTGAATAACTATCATCTTCATACAGAGTACTTGACATTGTCAACATATTTTGCATCATATCTTTAAAGGAAATAGTTTGATTAATACCAAGAAGACGCGTTAAAAGTTCTGAACTATTTGTGCTTTCAATTATCGCTTTTGTTTTAGCATCATCAACCGACAACAAATTTGATATTTGAATTTCAGAAAATGAATCAAAAATATAAGAAAAAGAGCCAAATGCTTCTTTCAATACATCAATATCAAAATTAAAATCTTCATTATTATCATAAGCATCAATGTATTGTTGCATAGATTCCCTTGCTTCTAAATGTTGAAATTGCAAAACATCCTTAATTATATAAACAATAAAAAGAGATTTAGAAAATTTTTGAAGTTTTTCCAAATGAGAATCAATTCCAACTAAACCTACTTTTTTGTAACTTCTAAATAAGTCTTTAAGATGAGCTGGAGAATAAGGAATAATGTATTTAGAATCATCATTTAGTATTTCTGTGAGTCTTTTATTTACATCATCTTTATGCTCCAATCTACTAAACACGTTCCAATCGAGGTAAACTCTAATCATAAATATTTTCTTTTTAGTAAATTTACAATCTAACTTACTGATTTCTAAAATTTAGAAAATTATTTATTCACAAAACATTAAAATAAAAAAATTCAAAATTTTTAAATTAAAAATTTTGAATTTTATGCGTTTAGCGTTCATACCCTATTGTAAATAAATCTTCTTCGTATATGACTTCAGTCCATAAATCTTTCCACATTTTGGCGGTTAAATACCACTTATATTTCTTTGCTTCTTCGGTGCTTATGTTTTCGTGGGTTGCAACAACTTCGTTAATTTTATTTTGCGCTTCACGAAAACTTAAGCCACATTTTTGCAAAATATCTCTTGCAGTCCATTTACTCGGTTTTACTGGGAATTTCTTTAGTTTCTTTTCTGTTAACATAGTTTATAGTTTTATTTAATTTGTTCAGTTTTTGGCTTTGCAACAACATCGGAAGTTAAAATGTAATTGATTGTTTTTAAAAACCTTATGCAATCTGTAATACCGTTTTCTTTGTTGAAAAGTGAACGATAATTTTTTTCGGGTATTTCAGTTGGTACAACGTTTTTAACCCAGTATTCAAACATTTTGTTTTTAGCTTCAATTACCTTTTCTAAACGTGCTTTTTCACTTTGCAAAAACTCTTTGCGTGGGTTGGTTTCTAAATACATTAAAACGCTTTTTAGAAATTCCGCTTTTCTCCCAAAATTCAGTTTTAATTGCATTTTTACGTGTTCAATTGTTTTCATAATGATGTTGGTTATAGATATTATAAAATTGCTTTTTTAAACGTTTCAAAATCATACATATGATTTTTTAGGTAATCACATACAATAATATTTTTGCACTTATTTTTTACCGTTTCAATTGGATTTCCAGATTGTATTTTTTTTGTTAGATCTGACAGCAAAGAAGTTGCTGCAAATTGACCTCTTGTTTTTATAATTAAATTGCGTTGCTCTGACGAGTAAACAAGTAATTGTTTGTTATAAAGTTCCTTTTTATAATCATTTGAAGGCATAATTTTTCCAGCAGATTCTAAATCCGAATACAAAACCCAAGCATCATTTGAAAACTTTTCTGTTTTTAATTCTTCATATAAAATGATAATGAATTTTTCTCTCGTTTCTTTTTTTTGTTCTAGAGTTAATTTCGGTGTAGCACTTAATAAATTTTGCTTTTTTTGAGTATACATCCTTAACGACTCGTTTCTGAATTCTGTATAAGCTTGCAAAACCTCTCCAATTGAAACGCAATCTAAAATCCTAAAAACTTTAATATGTGAAAATTCTCTCGCTACAAACATTTTGAAAGCCTCTTTTATTTCGGGAATAGTTAGATGTCCAAATTTTGATTTTAAAAAGTCCGATACAACTAACATTTGTATTTGCAAATCTTTTGCATCCTGTTCATTCGAAACTTTAATATTCAAAATTGTAAGCAAATAATTAATTAAAGAGTCTGTTTCTTCAACATTGATAATTTCCTTTAATTTTTTAAAATCTTCATTCAGAGTCGCTAATAATGGTCTGGACTGCTTCGCTAGTACTAAATTTGAATTGTTGTTTTGAACCGAAATTACTTGATTGTTGTTTTCCATCGTTTTTAGGTTTTATTTTTTTTGAAAGCCAGTTAATAAAATGCGAAATGAATTCTTTTTTATTTTTATGATTTTTTTCAATTGTTTTCAAAAACAAGACGAAATCGTCTATTTTATTTTGAATTTCTTCAATTGAAATTTTTTGTTGCATCGAAACAGATTCTAACCATGATTGACTTTCAAATTTTAAATCATTTGAAAAATTTAAATTAAAATCGTCGGAGAAATTTTTAATTTCGACTACTTCACTATCACTATCACTATCACTATCACTATCACTATCACTATCACTATCGGCTTTTTTGGGTTCAAGTGGGTTATTTTGGGTTTCTAAATTACCCAATGGGTTTTCTTGGGTTTCATTTAAACCGATTGGGTTATTTGGGTTTTCTTTTTTTGGACGTCCACCTTTTGAACCATTATTTTTATTACGCTCACAAACTTTTGCATACTTTTCTAAACTTCTATTCATAGAGTTTTTAATGGGTTCAAATACTAATTTCAAAGTAAAATCTGAAATTTCAATTTCGTTTCCGTTAGCATATTCAAGCATTATTTTAAATAATTTACCTGCCATTTCATCGGAAAGCATATTTGCAACGCTCAAAACATCGTTATGCACTACAAAACTTTTTTTAATTATTTTTTCGCTCATTGCAACGTTATTTTTTAAACTGGTTAGCCATTAATCTTTCAACGGTGTTTTCAATCGTCCAGTTGGTTAATTTTTTCTTTTTTGGTTGTTTTGCAATTGTATTTTTTATTCCTAAATTTTCAGATATATAACCCGCCAGCTCTTGCATTTCTTCTGTAGTAAGAAACACTTGTGCGTTTGTGTATATGGCTAAAACTTTTGGACTCATTTTTATTATAAAACTGAAAAATTTGAAACTGATTTTTTGTTTGCAAGACGTTGCAAAGCATCGTTATAAATACTTAATTGATTTTTGTAAATTGGCAATAATTCTTTTTTTTCTTGTTCAGTAAATACGTTACCAACACCCAACAATTCAATTGTTAGTTCAATGTTTTGAATGTTTTTTAAGAGGTCTTTTTGGTTAAAGAAAATCATACACTTTGCTTGTATTTAGTTAGATTATCACGATTTTTTTTAATTTTTTTTATCAAATCGAAAATCACTTTTTCAGCTTCAATATTTTCTGTACCTCCATTAACCAACCATTGCAAAGTGCGGTTATTATAATCTGCACCCGAAGGACTAACAATGTTGTTTTTTTTCAATTCGGGTAGTATTTTTTGGCTATAATTTCTACCCAAAAAATTAATAACTATTTGCTTATTTTCTGCTGTTATCATAACTATTCTACTTAATTAGATTTTATCGTTTAAAAAAAGTTGTTGCGTTGTTGTGTATATAATTCCTTAAATTTTCATTTAAAGAAACGTGTGTAATTGTTCTACGGCACTTGAACTGCCGTTGTAAATGTTTAACCAAATAGTTTATGTATGAAAACCCAAGAAATCAAAATCAGTTGGGCGAATGTGGACTTTACCATGCAATGGAATGAAAAACAAATTATTGAAGCAATTCAAGTAATTGCTATAGGTTGGTTTATCCGTGCATTGGTAAAAAAGTAAACATTTGCAAACCGAAAGCCACGTTAAAGCGTGGTTTTCTTTTTTTATACACGTTTCAGTATTTTAATGAACTTATAGTCAAAAATTTGGCACTCCTTTTGCAAAGCAAATACTATTGCTTTTTACAAGAATTCTAAGATTTATAAAAAGACTTTTATAAAAAGACCTTTTAAACTCTAAAATTTTATAAATTGCACGTCGTAATTATGTTGCTATTATTGTGTTATTATGTAGCAAATATATAAACTTTGTTTCGATAAACAAATAAAATCGAAACTATTTTTATATTTTGCATAAAAATAAAATTTATATGTCTGATATTCAAAGAGTTAGAAAAGTTTTGAATTGGTTAATTTTTTCCGAATATGCCGAAAACGACACGGTTTTAGCATCAAAATTGGGTTATACAAAATCATCTTTTTCACAAATTGTCAATGGTAAAGTTCCATTATCCGAAAAATTTATAAATACATTATGTCAATGTGATGAAAATATAAACAAAGTTTGGATTCTAACAGGGGAAGGTGAATTTTTAAAAACTAATGAGGGTTCTTTGCAAATTATAAGCAAACCTGCAAAAGTTTATGATACAATACCATCAGATAAAACTTCTATTCCATTTGTTTCAGTTACTGCTATTGGAGGATTTGGCAATAAGAATTTTGCAATACAGGAAAACGACATTAAAGAATATTATGTAATTCCTAAATTCAAACATAAAAAAATTGATTTTATGATTGAAGTCGAAGGATCAAGTATGTACCCAAAATATAATAGTGGTGATGTAGTTGCTTGTACAATTATAAAAGAAAGTAGTTTCATACAATGGAACAAAGCCCATGTTATTGCTACTAGAGAACAAGGCATAATTATTAAAAGACTAAAAAAATCTGAAACAGAAAATAGTTTAATTATGATTTCAGACAATCCAAGCTACGAGCCGTTCGAAGTAAGTAAAAAAGATATTTTGGGGATAGCTTTAGTTGTAGGAGTTATCAGATTAGAATAAACAAAAAAACACACTAAAATAGTGTGTTCTTTTTGTTAAGCAAACGAATACGTTTTTAATTAAATTTAAACATTTTAACCTTTGCTAAAGCCTTTGAATGCGTTTTAAAATCGACCGAGTAAAATTACACAACCGACCTTCTATTTTTGTGATTCAAAAAAATTAAGAAATAACTTTGGCAAATCTATTGGCAGGAATACCTGAAGTATCATACCCATTAAACCTTTTAATGTAAGAACGTAAAGAGGTACCAAAACCATCTTTAAATCCATTCTTGCCATTACTTCTCAAATACGTTTTAACAGAACTGGCACCTGCTAAATGTGCAGCAGCTAATAAACCTGATTCTGTAATCGTAATACCATTAATTACCCTACCAGAGTAATTTCTAATCTCTTTTCTCAATTCCCACTTATTAATACTCAATAAAGCATAAATCGCTTCTTCTTGTAAATCAGGACTTTCTAAAAAAGTTGTAAAATCGGAAACCCCAACATGACGAAGTGTACTTCTTCCAAATTGATATTTTCCCATGTAACCGTACGCATTAACTAAATTATAAATCCCAGCGGATTCTTTTGCGGCCAATGCTTGTTTGAATCCGATAAATGACTTTCCTGTAAAAGGAATAGGTCGTGATAACTTCTCGGATTCGTCTTTTGAAGGAACGTGATAATCATAAACTTCTGTGTCTTCTAAATGAAATCCGTCTACTGATTCCTCTTTAAATGCACTAAAACCCGAACTAATTACGGCAATAAATGCAATCGCAACTCCAAAATAAAAAATGTCTTTTCTCATGTAAATATATTTCTCAATTGGGCAAAAAAAAGATTTTAGCAAGTTGAATTTTGGACATACAAAAGACAACACCAATTGAATTAACTGGCGCAAAGATACTACTTTTTAAATTATTTTTCTGAAAATCAAGTTGTTAACATTTTATTAAAAACAGAAAAATAAGACAAAAGCCCTTTGATTACATTGACTCACAAGACATTATAAAATGCAAAAAGTTAGTAAGTTTTTTAAAAAAAACGCAAAAAACGAAGAAAAAAGAGGTCTTTTTTTGAAATAAAAACAAGAAATTACTGACCCTTCATATACAAAATCGTACCAAATGTTTTAATGGCAATATTGATATCTAAAAATAGATTTCGATGCTTAATATAATACAAATCATACTCCAATTTCATCATACTATCTTCCAACGTTTCCCCATAAGGATAATTAATTTGTGCCCAACCCGTCAAACCTGGCTTTACAATATGACGTGTTCGATACAAAGGAAGCCTAGCTACAATTTGGTCAACAAAAACTTTTCGTTCGGGTCTAGGCCCAATAATAGACATTTCGCCTTTTAAAACATTAATAAACTGTGGGAATTCATCAATTCTAGTTTTACGTAAAAACCGACCAAAAGAGGTAATCCTTTGATCGTTAACTGTGGCAAATACAGCACCATTAGCTTCCGCATCAACCACCATTGTACGAAGTTTGTATATGGTAAAAGGAACTTCTTTTTTTCCAATTCGTTCTTGCTGAAACAATAACGGTCCGCGATTCCATATACAATTTAACAGAAAAATTAAAGGCGTAAGTACCAATAAAACCAACAATCCAAACCCAGAGATTAAAATATCTAAAAGACGAACAAAAAACAAATACAAGGGAGAATGGCGTTTGGAAAAGGGGAAAAAAGTATACAAAGATTTCTCCTTCAAGTGCAAGGGTATCCGATTAGTTAATTCTTCATACACGTCTTCATATTGTGAAATCAGCAGCCCTTCCTCAGAAATTTCTAGTAATTTATTATAAATAGCAATAGAGGAAGACTTGGTAGCATCAGCCACTACAATGCGACTTACAAAATTAGTAGCTAAAAAATCATCTAAATCTGAAAGCTTTAATTCCATATCAGATAAAACAGCAGCAGCAGGCAACAAATCGATAGCTATAAATTTGACCACGCGAACATGTGGATCAGTAACCATCAAATTTTTGGCCAATTGTTCAAAATCTTTACTCTTACAAACTAAAACATAGGGTTTATAAAAACGCTTTGAAGCCAATACATAGATATAAAAAAAACGCCAAACGGTTAAAGCCAATAATATGGTAAAAAACAACAAAACCAATTCTAACCTTTTTTTCGGAAAAGAAGGTGTTACTATCGGTGTAAAAAGGAAAAACAAAGTAGTAAAAAAGGAGGTCAACAGTAAGCCTTTAGTAATTTTAGCAGCAAAACTCACAATAACTAAATTATACATTTCAAAAACAGTGCCTAGCAAATTCAAATACAACACTAAAATTAAAACCCAATAATAATGAGAACACAAATCAGAAAAATAAAGTAAATCGGTAGAAAAAGAAACCAATAACAAAAATCCAACAACAAAAAACACGTCAAAAAAACGCAAAAGGATTTTGCGTTCAGAAATTTCAAAATGTTTTCGTTTAGATTGGGACATCAATTCGTTTTGAGAACTAAAAGTAAACAAAATTGCGTTAAAAGCAAATAAAAATAAAATTATTATTGCAACAAGGTAGTCCAAAGAGGTGCCACCGCATCCCAATCCATTTGAGATACAAAATGATGAGCTTGATTAACCACATTCTGAGTAGCAGCAGGATGTGTAAGTACCTTCTCCACTTCACGAGCCATCGCTTCAGCATCACCATCTGCTACCAAAAAACCAGTGGTGTCATGTGTAATTAAAAAGGGGATTCCACCTACATGAGTAGAAACAACAGGCAATCCTAAAGCCATAGCTTCCAAGACACTTACAGGCATATTATCAAAATGAGTTGTATTGATAAAAACAGCATGATCTTGTGCTAAATCAGTCCAGGCTGCTTTAGATAATTTACCAGTAAAAGTGACTTTAACACCTAAGGCATCTGCATAATTCTTAGTGTCTTGCAAACTGCCGTCTTTATCCGGACCAACCATAGTTAAAGTAGCCTTAGGATATTTTTGCTGAAGCAAAGATAAAACAGAAACTGCCATTTGAGGATTATAAATCCGATCAAATGCACGAACCCATAATAAATTTGGAGCAAAAACACTTCGAGATACAAATTTATAATCGGAAAGGGAAATCGCATTAGGAATACAACTTACAGTTGTATAGCCAAAAGTTGCAAATTTTGTGACCAAATAAGCAGAGGGCGAAACTATATGAGAAGCATTTTTAAAAATAAGTTGACACCAAAACGGATGACGCTGTAAACGTTCGGGCAAATTACCACCATGTAATATAGGTACATACGGAATCCGGAACAAACGCGCCACTTGTGAACAACAAAAAGCAAACCAAAAGGCTGTAGTACTGTAAGTATCAATTAAAATAAAATCGGAAGTACGGTGTTTTACGATACCTAAAAGCATAGCACACAATCGTAAAATAGGATTTTTCTGTGAAGAAAACGAGTGTACCTCATAACCCAATTCAGCCAAACGTACCCCTAAAGTTTCAACGGTGGTAGCATTAATACCATGCTGAGATAATTTATTACCCAGATATAAGATCTTCTTCTTCTTTTTCTTCATGATCTTCATCAGTAATAGAAACATTTAACAAAGTTAACGCATACAAAACACCAGGCGCTACAATTCGGGTCGCGGCATGATTTATGGTTAATAACCAAAAGACTAAAAAAGGAAAAAAATAAATATGATGAAACAAACGGTAGCGATAATATTTCAAAAGAGGAACAAAAACCATCAAAATCAAAATAATCAAACCCAAAGAACCATGTTCGGCTAATAAACGGGTAGGTTCACTATGCGCTTGTGCGCCAAAAATACCGTCATCTTCCCGCAAAATACCACTAATTCCTGGACCAACACCAAAAACTGGATTTTCAGTAAAATATTTTAAATCTGTAGCCATAATATCTTCCCTTCCAGACAATCTAGAAGCTTTAATCCTTCCTGCTGCATCTTGATTATTATAACGTTTATCAATCATTCCTCCCGTTTGATAGGAAGTATACAACCAAGCGCAGGATGACAAAAAGAGTAATACAAAAAATACAATCTTAAATTTAGATTGAGCAGCGCGTTGCAATAACCTGTAAAGGATAAAACAAAACAATAAAACCATCGCTAACGCTGTCATCATACCTCCTCTAGAAAAGGTAATTAGTCCTCTGTAAGCAAATAGAAAAACCAAGAACAAACAGATGTAGGAGTACAACTTGTTTTTTTGTGTAAAAATAAACTGGGAGAAAAACAAAAAAGCCCCCAATCCTAAAATAACTGAAATCTGATTGGGTCCAAACCCTCCAGAAGTAGCAAAATTAGAAGAAGTATTTTCAAATAATTCTTCTCGATTTGAAGGAGTAAACAAAATTACAGCCGTCAAAATACTAACAAAAGGACCTGTCATAACGTAAAGCAACTCATTCAAACGAGACAAGGTAATTGCTTTATTATACGTATATAAAGATGAAGTCACCAATAAAAATGGCCCTAACAAATTAAACATAATTTTCTTTCGAACATCAATTTCAAAAAAGAATGTATTTACAGTAATAACGATGCCGGGAATAAACAACAAAAAGATCAAAATATAAGGCCAAGCTTTTAAATTAATTCGGTTAAAACTAAAACCTAAAACACAAAAATACAAAACAGAATATTTCCCTAAATCATATAAAGAACCCGCCGATTTCATCCGAAACAACACCTCTAAAGGAACGATATATAACAATATCGTTAGTACTTGAAAATCGCGATCATTATTTTTAACAATCCAAATAGTAGCCGTCAATAAAAACAAACCATAGTACAAAAATACAGCCGCATTAAAAAAATGAATAATAATTCCAAATACGATATGTAAGAAGAGATAGGTCGTTTTATTTAAGGCAAATAAATTCAAGACAAGGAAATTAAATACTGATGAATAATTGTTTCTTTTGAAAAATGTGTGGCTACATGTTGATGTAGACGCTTAGCAAAATTAGCACTTATTTCAGGATTTTGAAGCAGATAGGTTAATTTGTTTACAAAACTTTCCACATCTTCAGAAGCTACCAGAAAACCTGTTTGACCCGCTTCAATCACCGCTTTAATTTCTCCAACATTTGTAGCAACTACTGGTAAGGTAGACAAACCATATTCTAAAACAGATACGGGCAATCCTTCAGAACGAGAAGTCAAAACACCAATAGTACTTTGTTGCAAAACAAAAGAGATATCGTTTCTTGAACCATAAAAAAACACTGTTGTTTCTAATTGTTTCGCAGCAACTAAATCCATAATTTGGGTCTGATATCCATCTTCAAACAATTTACCTACTACATGAAAAGTTACCGTTGCATCCAACTTTTTAATTTGTTCAGCCACTTCTACTAACATTTCTATGTTTTTTTGGGGACGAAGGTTGGCTAAACAAACAATGCGTTTTTCAGGTAAACCTTTTAAATAGGTCTCATTTTTTCCTGAAACTAATTCGGGAAAATTAGGTAAATACAAAACTGATTTGCAAAATAAATGAGTCAAACTCCAATCAAGCAACAACTGATTGACCACAATTATTTTAGAAAAAAACAAGGAAAAAAAAGACAACAAATAAGAACTCCTTTGGGCTAAAAAGGCACTATTCCCATAATGATCATGCCAAATAATTTTAAGAGTTGGAAAAGTTATTTTAACCAAAACAGCCAAAAAATAAGACGAAGAATGAGCATGAATATGGGTAATCTTATGTTGCTTACAATACTTTCTAAACTTAAAAATAGCAGCCAAATCCAACACGCTTTTTTTGTGAAGAAACAAATAATTCGATTTATGTTTTATTTTTTCAAGCAACAAACCTTCTTTTCTAGTAGCTACAAGTCCAGAAAAAGCAATTTTATCCGAAAGAGCGTTGGCATAATTTACCGCCATTCGTTCCGCACCACCTGCATCTAAACTATCAATCAATTGTACAATTCTCATAGCTAATGAACTAAGGTTATAATCTCTTTCTCAAAATAGTCCAAAGTATATTGTTGCGACCAATTACGTGCGGCTTCACACATAGTCTGATACAAACTTTCTTGATGTAATAAAGCCAAAATGGATTGAGTATCTTCCTGAAGATCTAACCCTAACAACCGACCTCTTGTCCCATTTCCTATCATATAGTTCACACAAGAAACATTAGTAGTTAATGGCAAGCACGACCAAAACATCGCTTCCGCCACTACTTTAGGCCAACCTTCAGATTGAGAAGGCAAAAGTAAAAAATGACTTTCTTTTAAAGCTTGTGCCACTTCCTCTTTACTTCGATTCCCTTTTAAGGAAATAAAAGATGATAAATTTCTAGAACGGATATAATTATCTAATTCCTCATACAAAATACCATTCCCAAAGAGTTGCAATTGCACGTCGACTCCATTTTTTTTCAAATGCGCTACCAATTGAATCGCATATAAAGGTCTTTTACCAGCAGAAAAAGTACCTACAAAAACAAATTGAATCGGCTGTTGCAAACTTCTTGGCAAACAAATTTCTTTTTGCGATTCAGAATAGCTGGCTGTAAAAAAAGGTTTTATATTTTTTGAGGTATTTTCCCATTCACCATATACTAAAACTTGCATATTTTTAGTTAAAAAAGTAGAATTCAAAATCCGTTTTTGCCAGTTATAACTAATAGGCTGTTTCGCTTTTGGGTCCCAATTACCAGCATATTTGGCTGTTTTTGGAGTTTTAGGAAAAAGAATTTGTACTAAACAACCCAACAAACCCATATTTCCTGGACAACGCAAATGAATGTGATCGGCTTTTTTCATAGTTGTGTATAAGGTCCAAAAAATTTGGGGTAAACTAATAAAAGTTTGAAACAAACTAAAAAAACGCTTGATATGTAAAGAAGGTACGGCTTTAAATTGTAAGTTCGAATGCTGATAAGGCAAATCAATAGGCTCTAACATTTTAGTAGAAAGCGGGGCAACAAGAGTTACTGTATCCACCTGTTTGAACCAAATATTCATTTCTTTCACATAGGGTCCATAGCTGTAATAACTACCGTCTTTTAAAAGATGTGGCACATGGGTTATAACTACAAAATGCATAGACTCAAAGTAAAGTATAATTAAAAAAGGAAATTAATCTTGTAATTTCGGACGATTAAGTACTACTGATAACCAACCCACCAATCGGCCCACACTTTCTGTGAATGCTGCTTTCCTTTTAGAGGTAGTAATCACATTGGTCAATCGAATCAAGGTTAATAAAACACTGATACTATGCCATTTCAATTGATGTATAAAAGTTGGATTCGGATTTTTGGTACGCCAAACATACCAACCATTAATCACTACCATTCTTCCATAACAGTACTGTCCGGGTCTACCTGAGGCGTCATGATGGTGCTCCAATTGTGCCTTTGTATTAATATATAACGAACCCAATTTTGAAATTCGTAGTGTATATTCGGCATCTTCATACAAACCATAACCTTCAAAATACGTAGAAAATTTATGAGCTTCTAATACCGTTCTTTTGAAAGAAGAAACACCGCCCATTAATTGTTCTACAGGATAAATTTTCCCAGAAGGCGGCAAAAAACAAATACTTCTACCATGAGAATATAAGGGTGAATGTCCTGGAGGCACATCGGAATCTAGTCCTATGGCTTTTCTTAAAACAAAACGTTTATCTTCAGATCTATAAAAATCATCATAAACAAAATACTTCAAACTAGGTTTAAAACTAGCTGTAATTTTCTCCCAAGATACTTCATTCGTGATAAATCCTCCAACGCCTAAAGCTGCTGGATATTGGGTATAAGTCGATAAAAGTTCCGCGAAATAAGTGGACTCTAAAACCGTATCATCATCCAAAAAACAAACAACTTCTGAAGAAGCATCTACTTTAGAAATACCGAAATTCCTTTGCTTTGTTAAACCTCGAACCGAAGCATCAACTAAAAAATAAGCTACATTTTTATAAGTTTGAGCCTCAAAAAAAACTTTAGTAGCTGCATCCAAAGAACCGTCAACTATAATAATCTGATTCGGATATACCGATTGTTTCACTATAGATTGCATTAAAACTTCTATAGCATTTCTTCGATTATACGTACAAATGATTAAACTAAAGTTCATAGTTAAAAGTATAAAACGCTTTGAAATAATTGACTCTTTGAAACATCCCAAGCATTAATTTTCGATTTTCTTGCTGTATGGAAAGTAGCTTTTCTGCACTCGTATTTTTATGAAACGCAACTATATCTGGAATAAGATGCGAAGAATCTGTAAAAACAACACGCGCATTCCAATCGATATGTGCCGCCAAGGGCATTTTCATATCCGAATAAATAACCACTGGAATTCTTCCCATCAGTAAGGTCTCATACAAACGTACTGAAAAATTTCCAGCACCACGCATACAAACCGTATATAAATTACTTTCTATATTAGTATAAAATTCTAAAGTAGTTTTTTGTTTTTCATCAGCTGTCTTAACACCGGCTCGATAAGCGTTTCTTAAAACAAAATCACTCTTTATCTGAACTGAATCTTCTAACTGCTTCAGTAGTTGATACCGTCTAAAGCTTGATGGATAAAAAGGTTGATAATCGCCTAAACTGCTATCGAAGCATTTCAACAAAGAGACTTTAACATGTAAAATAAATTCTTTAACTAGTTTAAAAATGCTCTTATTAGCTTGACCCACAAATCCAATTTCTGGTAACTCCCGTTTTTTAATAGGTTGCCAAGCATGTGAAAATAGAGTGGTATAAATATCCGTCACAAAAGAAGGTAAAATTTCCTCATTTTCCGAGAGTTTAGACTGAAAGCCGCCCAATCGAAATACAGTAACATCTTTTCGAAATGTAATACCATAATCACCTGCCGCATACACCCATACTTTTTTATGAAGAGCTAAAGCCGCATCGATAAACGAATGTAGTTCAGGTAACTTTTTACTTTTATAATAATAATTGATAGCCACAGGAACAATAACAACCTCAGCGGCTTCCATGCTTTCAACAAGCTGAAAATGAGTTGCCGCTAAGTCCGATTTGGTAAAATGCACATCCAATAAAAGTGGAAAAATAATTTTACGATATGCGGCTGTTAAGTACTGTGTATCGGTATAAATTTTTAGCATTAAAAAGTTAAAACGTCAAATAAATGATGAATTTCTTTCGTTAAATCTACCTGATGATTGCCAACGAAAAACCCTTTTTGATCTAAGTATTGTGCATGTTTCATTTCTCCAAAAATTTCATAATCAAAATACTTCAATACTTCATTTTTAGTAAAATCACCAGTAACAATCGGACGACAATCGATATGATGCGCTTCTAATTTCTGAACCACATCCGCGCGATCTAAAGTCGATTCTGGTTTAATAATAAAACTAAAACCGAACCAGCTACTGTTGTCTATATCTTTTTGAATATAAAAATCCTTGTGATTCTCAAATAATGAAACAAATAATTGGGCATTTTTCCTTCTGTAATCTAAGAAAGAAGGTAACTTTTTTAATTGCTCTACACCTATTACGCCACTCATTTCAATAGGTCGAACGTTATAACCTGGCAAAATAAAACGAAACGATTCTTCAAAAGCGTTATCACTTTTGTTGGAAACATGATTTTCTTTTGGTAAATGACGCGTCCAACCGTGTGCACGCAAACACAGCATTACATGATACATTTCTTCATCATCGGTAACAATTAATCCCCCTTCCATAGTAGCCATATGGTGCGAATAAAAAGTAGAGAACGTACCTACCAAACCAAAAGTCCCAGCCTGTTTGCCTTTAAATTCAGCACCCATCGATTCGCAATTGTCTTCCATTAAGATAATATCTCGATCTCCAATAA
>CAZULO010000049.1:13378-16682 GCA_964621245.1 uncultured Flavobacterium sp. | reverse complement strand
AATCTCCAAACTGTGCTTCCCAAATCGTTAACGTATTTGGTGATGCTAAAGCGTAGCCATATTCAAAACCAACTACACCATATTCTGAAAGGTGTGAATTGTAAATGTAAAAGTTTCCTTTTTTATTTTTAATGCCGTTTAATAAAACTACTTCTTCTTCTGATTCTTCAACTTTAATTACAGCGTGACGGTGTGAGAATGTTCCTCTTTCCACGTCTTGTCCAGAAATACGTACATCGTATCCTTCAGTAAGTAAAGAACCATACGCTAATAATTCTCCCATTGCCCAATCTAATTGGTCTTTTTCGAAGAACATGCTTTTTCTATCCCCAATTAATTTTGTGATTTTACTGATGAATTTTTTATCTGAAGGCAATTCAGTTATAGTTCCAGCAATTTCAGTTAATTGAGTTTTGTCGAATTTCGTATCAAATTTAGAAAGCATCACATCATCTGAAACTTGTTCGAAACCGGTCCATTCATTTTGCATAAATGGTGTAATAACCGTTAAGCTTTTCTTACGAGATTCTTCTAAATTTTCATCAAGTTTAGCTTTATAGGCCTCTTCTAAAGTTTTCACATAAGAACCGTCTATTACGCCTTCATTTTTCAATTTCTCTGCGTAAAGGTCTCTAGAATTTTTATGTTTAGAAATTGCTTTGTATAATTTTGGTTGTGTAAAACGAGGTTCGTCCCCTTCGTTATGACCATATTTTCTGTATCCTAATAAATCGATAAATACATCGCCACCAAATTCCATACGGTAATCTAAAGCAAATTTCATCGCGTGAACTACCGCTTCTGCATCATCTGCATTGACGTGTAAGACTGGTGATAAAGTTACTTTTGCAATATCTGTACAATAGGTTGATGAACGGGCATCTAAATAATTCGTAGTAAAACCAACTTGGTTATTAATCACTAAATGGATTGTTCCACCTGTTTTATAACCATCAAGTTTTGCCATTTGGATAATTTCATACACGATACCTTGACCTGCTACAGCGGCATCTCCGTGAACGGCAATAGGTAATACTTTAGAGAAATCGTCAGCGTAATATCTATCTTGTTTGGCTCTTGTGATTCCTTCAATAACAGCACCAACCGTTTCTAAGTGTGAAGGGTTAGGCGCTAAATTTAAATTGATTTTTTTACCAGAATCAGTAACTCTATCTGAAGTTAAACCTAAATGGTATTTCACATCACCGTCAAAATACATGTCGTCATCGTAATCTTTTCCGTCAAATTCCGAGAAAATATTTTGAGTGTTTTTGCCGAAAATATTAGCTAACACATTCAAACGACCACGGTGCGCCATTCCCATTACAAATTGTTCTACTCCTTTTTCTGCAGCTGCTTCAATTAAAGCATCTAAAGCAGGAATTGCGGCTTCACAACCTTCTAATGAGAAACGTTTTTGACCAACATATTTCGTGTGTAAGAACGTTTCAAAAGAAACCGCTTCGTTTAATTTTTTTAAGATATTTTTCTTTTCATCAGCAGAAAAATTCGGCTGATTATCGTTAATGTCTAATCTGTTTTTAATCCAATCTTGAACTTTTGGCTCTCTGATGTACATGAATTCTACACCAATAGAAGAACAATATACACTTTCTAAATGTTTGATGATATCTGCCAAAGTACTTGGCGCCATGTTTACTATTTTAGCGGCATCAAAAACGGTAGTTAAATCAGCTTGAGCTAGTCCGAAATTTTCAATAGCTAAAGTAGGAGAATAGGTTCTTCTGTCTCTAACCGGATTGGTTTTGGTAAATAAATGACCTCTTGTTCTGTAGCCGTCAATTAACTTAAGAACATTAAATTCTTTTTGTAATTGTTCTGAATTACCAGTGGTTACAACGGTATTTGCAGCTTGAGCGATTTGCTCACCTGGGCTTGAAAATTCAGTAGCGAAATCAAAACCTTGAAAAAAACTTCTCCAACTTGGTTCTACACTATCTGGATTTTGTAAATATTGATCGTATAAATCGGCAAAAAAAGCCGTGTGTGCTGCGTTTAAAAAGGAAAACCTATCCATATTTCTGTCTGAATGACGATTTGGTTAAAAAATTTTATGCAAAAGTATAAACTTTTACGCTAAAACTTCAAAGAAATTTATACTTTTATCTTCATATTAACAAATAAGTCAAAATTACAATGAAAATATACTCCAAGTTGGTAAAACCGTTAATTTTTACCCTGATTTTTTTCCATGCTATTTGTGTTTTTTCACAGCAAGATAGTATTCCTAAAACTAAAAGTTTGTTTTGGCAAAAAGTACAGTTTGGAGGTGGTTTAGGCCTTGGAATTGGAAATGGTTTTACTAATGTTTCTTTATCGCCCACAGGATATTATCCCTTGAATTCAAAATTTACTGTTGGAGTTGGGTTAACGGGAAGTTATGTGGCACAAAAATCGAATCCGTCTAATTTTAACACTATTGGTTATAAATCGACTATTGTGGGAGGGAGTTTAATTGGATTGGTACATCCTATTGAAGAAATTCAACTTTCTGCTGAAATTGAACAATTACGTGTAAATCGTACCTTTGATGATAATTTGTTCAACGATACCTTTTGGAATACGGCACTTTTTGTAGGAGCAGGGTATCGTTCTCAAAATGTAACTTTGGGCGTAAAGTATAATGTTTTGCATAAAGATAACAATCAAGTATATGCACAAGCTTGGTTGCCTTTTGTGCGATTCATTTTTTAATTAATTATTTCTTAACATGCCTTTCTGTTGGAAAGTTTACTTTTACAAAAAAATTAAAACATGCGATTTCTACTGACCTTTTTACTTTTTACTAGTACATTTTTTGCTCAAAACAATTTACAATCGGGACCTATGGTTGGGTATTGTGAAATGAAAGAAGCTGTAATTTGGTTTCAAACAGAGAAATCGGCTACTGTTTCAGTCGACTATTATGCTGCTGAACAACCTAAAGAAGTTTTTCACTCAGAAAGTTATCAAACTAAAAAAGATAATGCCTTTGTTTGTCATGCTGTTTTAACACAATTACAACCTGGAAAAAAATATTTTTACACAATAATTATAGATAATAAAAAAGTGCAATTGCCTTTTGAAACTTCTTTTTCTTCTAAAAAATTATGGCAATGGCGTGAAAATGCACCTGATTTTACTGTAGCTCTAGGAAGTTGTTCTTATATTAGTGAAGAAGCTCTAGATCGACCAGGGAAACCGTATGGTTCTAATTACACGATTTTTGAAAGTATAGCTAAAAAAAACCCAGATATTATGCTTTGGGGTGGCGATAATATTTATTTACGTGAAGCAGATTGGG
>CAZULO010000049.1:12146-13278 GCA_964621245.1 uncultured Flavobacterium sp. | reverse complement strand
CCAGATATTATGCTTTGGGGTGGCGATAATATTTATTTACGTGAAGCAGATTGGGACAGCCAAACCGGAATTTACCACAGGTATTCGCATACCAGAAAAACAAAAGAAATGCAGCCTCTTTTAGCCAAAACACAAAATTTTGCTATTTGGGACGATCATGATTTTGGTCCAAATGATAGTGATAGAGGTTTCTATAATAAATACCTAACCCAACAAGCTTTTAAAGATTTTTGGGGCAATAAGTTTTATGGTACAAATCCGAATCAAAAAGAAGGAGTCTATTCCAGTTTCAATTGGGGTGATGCCGAATTCTTTTTATTAGATAATCGTTTTTTTAAATCGCCAAACGAAAGAATTACAGGGGAAAAAGTAATGTTGGGCGATACCCAAATTCAATGGTTACTTGATGCTTTAGTAAGTTCAAAAGCCACTTTTAAAGTGCTTGTTGTGGGTGGTCAAGTTTTACATACCGGTGCCGTTTTTGAAAACTATGAAAATTATAAGAAGGAAAAAGAGTTTTTGTTACAAGAACTTTTATCAAATAAAATTAAAGGCCTTTGTTTTATTTCTGGTGACAGACATTTTACAGAATTATCTATGTTAAACAGAGCGAATACTTATCCTTTATATGATTGGACCGTTTCTCCCTTAACTTCCGGACATGGGAATATTGAGAAAGTAGCTCAAGAGGAAAACACAAATAGAGTTGCTGGTAGTTTATTTGCGCAACATGTTTTTGGAACACTTTCCTTTTCAGGAGAAAAAGAAAACAGACAAATGAAACTAACTTTGTTTGATAAAGAAGGAAAAGAATTGTGGAATAAAGTGATTTTAAAGAAAGAATTAGAGTAATTTAATATTTATTTCTAAACCATACTTTTTGCCATTCGCGTTTTAAAATTAAAAAAGCAACTTCTTCGGATAGTTTGAAAACATCTGAACCATCTAGTTTTTTAATTTGATCTTCGGAAACATCTATGATGTAGAGTAAATTCAAGTATTCCGCAAATTTGTAATTGATGAGTTTTAGAATTTTTTCCTGAACTAGATGTTTT
The DNA here is from genome assembly GCA_964621245.1 of uncultured Flavobacterium sp. GTDB lineage: Bacteria > Bacteroidota > Bacteroidia > Flavobacteriales > Flavobacteriaceae > Flavobacterium. The sequence continues at coordinate 12,223 of CAZULO010000049.1, read as the reverse complement.
AATTCAAAAGGGAAAATATCTAAAGGAATATCTATGTTTTCATTTGCTAAAGCAAAATCTTTATTGGTTTGCTCAAT
>CAZULO010000049.1:0-12046 GCA_964621245.1 uncultured Flavobacterium sp. | reverse complement strand
ATTAATTACACTTTTCTATTCATTAATTTATCGCCAAACAACCTTAAAATCATTTTTTTATCGTCTGAAATTTGCATTTTTTCTAAAGTTTCAAATGCTTTTTCTGTATAAGCAGCAATGGCATCTTGTGTGGCTTGACTCCCGCCTGAAGTATTGAAAATAGCTTTTACCGATTCAATTTTATCGGAATTATCTTGTGGTTGAATTGAAAATAAATGCAATAATTGCTGTTTATTTTCTTCATTAGAAAACTCCATTGCTTTTAAATACAAGTACGTTTTTTTATTTTCGATGATGTCACCACCTACTTGTTTTCCAAAAGTTTCTGGGTTTCCAAAAGCATCTAAATAATCATCTTGAAGTTGGAACGCAATCCCTAAATGCAATCCGAAATCATAAATTAGACTGGCATTTTCATCTGAAGTTTCTGCAACAATTGCGCCCATTTTCATCGCAGCCCCTAATAAAACAGCTGTTTTGTATTCAATCATTTTTAGATATTCTGGAATAGTTACATCATCACGAGTTTCAAAATCTACATCGTATTGTTGTCCTTCACAAACTTCTAAAGCAGTTTTACTGAATAATTTCGCTAAAGCTTGAAAAATCTTCGGTTCGTAATCTTCAAAATATTGGTATGCTAAAATTAACATCGCATCGCCAGACAAAATACCTGTATTGATGTTCCATTTTTCATGAACGGTTTCATTTCCTCGTCGTAAGGGGGCATCATCCATAATATCATCATGAACCAATGAAAAATTATGAAATACTTCCACCGCTTTGGCCGCTGAAATGGCTTTAGTATGATCTCCGTCAAAAATATCTGCTGCCATAAGCGTTAACACAGGTCGGATTCTTTTGCCACCCAATGATAAAATATAATCTATAGGTTCGTACAAATTTTTAGGTTGTTTTTCTATATGTAAATTAGAAAATTCTTTTGCAATGATATTTTGGTAATCGGATAAAGAAAGCATACGTTTAATTTTTGGTAAATTTAAGCTAATAATTGTAATTCTACGCTCCTAATTAAATGTTAAAGTTATGTGAAGATTAAGGAAACTATTTTAGTGTTAAAAGTTTCCTTATTACATTTGTACCGTTAAATTATTCAAAATCTAATCAAATGACAACTTCAAAATGGAACTTAAATGTTTCTGAATCTGATTTCATGGTTCGTGAAAAAAAATCGGTAATTGCGTATATGGATGCTGCGTTTGAAGAACTTTCTAGTTCAATTGCTATAGAAAACAATCAATTAACAAATGCAAAATTAGATTTTGTTTTAGATGTGAATCGAAAAAATAGTCAAGTTGTATCAGTAGGTAAAACTTTTAATTCGTATTTAAGTAGTACTGCTAATCCAATAGTTACTTTTAAAACTATTTCTTTTGAGGCAATTAATTCGGATATCAACTTTGTGAAAGGCTATTTAACAATGAATAATATTACCAAGGTGGTTGAATTGGATGCTAAAATCGTCAAAGAATATGCTCCTAATAATACAGCCAAAGTTGTTTTAGAAATTAATGGAGAAATAAATCGTAACGATTTTGATTTGGTTCCAGATGCCGCGGGAAAATTGAGGGGTTATCCCTTACAAGTGATGGCTAATTTAGAATTTACAAACTACTTGAATTAATACATATGTTTGTACTTCCAATTCTAATAGTGTTTTTTTTAGTTTTTATTTTCCTTTTTTTAAATCACCCGCAATTTGGGAAGAAGCCAGCTGGAAAAGAATTAGAACGAATTCATAAATCTGCAAATTTCGCAAATAATTCTTTCCAAAATTTGAGTCATACTCCAGATTTAACAGAAGGTGTTACCTTTTTTGAGGTTTTAAAAGAATTTATTTTTAACAAAAACGAGTTAAAAAGACCAAGTCATCAAATTCCCACTTTAAAAACGGATTTATTGCATCTTAACCCCACTGAAAATATTGTGGTTTGGTTTGGACATTCTTCCTATTTCATGCAAATTGATGGTAAGAAAATTTTAGTTGATCCTGTTTTAAGTCCCACAGCATCGCCCGTTTCTTTTACAACAAAGGCTTTTGAAGGTACAAATATTTATACAACAGATGATTTACCAGAAATTGATTACTTATTTATTTCCCATGATCATTGGGATCATTTAGATTATCAAACTATAAAAAAGTTAAAACCTAAAATTCAAAAGGTAATTACAGGTTTAGGAACAGGATCTCATTTTAGACATTGGGGATTTGATCCTAGTATAATTTTGGAACACGATTGGAATGAAACTAGTACGCTTGACGATGGTTTTGTGGTCACTGTAGTTCCATCCCGACATTTTTCAGGTAGAAGTTTTATAAGAAATAAAACGCTTTGGGTTTCTTTTGTCTTACAAACACCAAGTTCTAAACTGTTTCTTGGTGGAGACAGTGGTTATGACAGCCATTTTAAAGTAATTGGTGATGAATTTGGTCCGTTTGATTTGGTTTTTCTAGAAAATGGACAATACGATAAAAGCTGGAAATACATACATATGTCTCCTGATCAAGTGCTTCAAGCTGCGATAGATTTAAAAGCAAAGGCTTTGTTTCCGGTGCATTCTTGTAAGTTTGTTTTAGCGAATCATAATTGGGACGAGCCACTTTCAAGGATTTCTGAATTAGTGCAGCATACCAACACGGCTTTACAACTTATCACACCATTAATAGGAGAGAAAACTCCAATAAATACGAAGAAAATTTTCCCAAAATGGTGGGAATTATCTAAAGAATAATTTCTTTTTTTTAATGTTAAATTTATGTGAAGTTTAAGGAAACTATTTTAGTATCTAAAGTTTCCTCTTTACCTTTGTCACCAAATAATAAAATCCTGAATTCCTTTTGGAATATTTATATAGAATAAAATGAAAGAAAAAATCATCAAAAAAGCAACAGATATGTTTTTGAAATTAGGTTTCAAGAGTGTAACTATGGATGACATAGCTGGTGAAATGTGTATTTCAAAAAAAACGATTTACAAATATTTTTGTAATAAAGAAGTGCTAATTGAAGAAGGAACTACGGCTATGCACGATGAAGTTTATAAAATTATAGATGAAATTGTAGCCAAAGACTTTAATGCTATAGAAGAGAATTTTGAAATCCGTAAGATGTTTAAGGAAATGTTCAAAGCAGTTAATGATTCTCCAATTTATCAACTAAAAAAGCATTATCCTGAAATATATTCTAAAATGATGGCCAATAAATTAGATGATTGTAACATCATGTTTAGAAAAAACATTATCAAGGGAATTCAACAGGGTTTATATAGAGAAAATTTAGATGTTGAAAAATATGTGAGGTTTTATTACATGTTAATTTTTACGATTAATGAAACCGTTTCATCTGAAAAAGAAGCTTTAGAATTAGAATTTTATGCCTTAGAATACCACATTCGCGCTATGGCAACTTTAGCCGGAATTATAGAATTAGAAAAACAATTACAATTAAATACTAATTAACCTGAATATAGAATGAAAAATAAACTTATAATTTCATTATTGTTTTTAGTTTCTTATGCTAACGCGCAAGAAATAAAAACCCTTACTTTGAAAGATGCGCTAACCTTTGCTTTAGAAAATAAAGCAGATGCAAAAAAAGCAAAACTACAAGTAGAAAATAGCAATTATCAAATTGAAGAAGTTCGTTCCAGAGCTTTGCCACAAATTTCTGCAAACGGAAATTTAACGCACAATCCAATTTTGCAAACTAACGTTATTGATGGTGCCGCTTTTGGAGCACCAGGCACAACGATTCAAGCCGCTTTTGGACAAAAATGGACATCTGTAGCTGGTGTTTCATTAAATCAAACGTTGTACGATCAATCTGTTTTTATAGGTTTAAAAGCAGCAAAATCTACCAAAGAGTTTTATCAAATTAATGAGCAATTAACGGAAGAACAAGTTATTGAGCGTGTTGCCAATGCATATTATCAAGTTTATGTAACACGTCAGAATTTAATTGTGATCGACAATAATTTAAAAAACACAGGTAAGGTTAAAGATATTATTAAAGGGCAGTATGATAATGGCTTGGCAAAAAAAATTGATTTGGATCGAATTTTAGTTCGAATTTCAAATATCAACACACAACGTCAACAAATTTTAAATGCAATTACCTTACAAGAAAATTCTTTGAAATTTTATATCGGAATGCCAATTGAAACTAAAATTGTTATTCCACAAACAGAATTTGAAGTTACTGCAACTGCCTTTACAGCACAAAAACCAGAAGCGTCTTCAAGAACTGAATATTTGTTGTTAAAAAAGAACGAACAACTTTTAGAATATCAAAAAAAATCGGTTCAAGCAGCTAATTATCCAACACTTTCTTTAACTGGAAGTTATAATTACCTTGGTCAGGGTCCAGAAGTGCCTTGGTTTAAAAAACCTGTTGACGGCGTATATTGGTCAGATTATGCAGCGGTTGGCTTAAATTTACATGTTCCTATTTTTACAGGATTTGGAACTCGTGCTAAAGTTCGTCAAGCAGAAAATAAATTACAATCGGTAAAAGTAGATTTAGAAGAAACGAAATTGGCCTTAGATTTACAATATGAAAATGCCAAAACACAAATAGAAAACAGCATCATTTCTATCAACAATCAAAAAGGAAATGCCAAGTTAGCGGAAGAAGTATATAGCAATACAAACAACAATTATATTCAAGGTTTGGCTTCGTTAACCGATTTATTAGAAGCTGAAAACGCTTTGGTTGAGGCTCAAAATAATTACACAACGGCATTGTTAGAATACAAACTGGCAGAAATACAAGTAATAAAATCAAAAGGAGAACTAAAAACACTAACAAATAATTAAGATGAAAAAAGTAATAATAACTATTGTAGTCATAGCAGCATCTATAGGTGCAATCGCTTATGTTTTAACAAAAAATAAAAAAGAAAATGAAGCAAAAACAGCTATAGTTGCTGAAAAAAACGCAACAGTTTCTGTAAAAACAGCTGTCGTAAAAACCGAAGAGGTTTCGCTAGATTTTGTATCTAATGGAAATTTTGAACCTGTTCAAGAATTAACTTTCGCGGCGGAAAAGTCAGGGAAAGTAACAAAAGTTTTAGTAAAAGAAGGTGATTATGTATCTGTTGGTCAAACCTTAGCCATTGTGAGAAGCGATGTAGTTAATGTTGGCGCAGCAAACGCAAACGCAGTCTATCAAAACGCCGTGGCTGATTTTAACCGATTTGAAAATGCTTATAAAACGGGCGGTGTCACTAAACAACAATTAGACCAAGCAAGATTAGCCATGGTTAATGCAAAATCACAATTAACACAAGCTAATATTAATGTGGGAGATACAAGAATTAAAGCTCCAATAAGCGGTTTTATCAATAAAAAATTCATTGAACCAGGTTCTATTTTATCAGGAATGCCACCATCAAATATGTTTGAAATTGTAAATGTTTCTAAATTAAAATTAACAGTAACGGCGAATGAAAGTCAAGTTGCAGGTTTAAAAGTCGGAACTACAATTAAGGTAAAAGCTAGTGTGTATCCAGATAAAACATTTTCAGGAAAAATTACTTTTATTGCTTCTAAAGCAGACCAAAGTTTAAATTTCCCTGTTGAAATTGAAATTGCGAATAACGCTTCAAAAGATTTAAAAGCAGGAATGTATGGAACAGCAGAATTTGCTTCAAACCAACAAAAGCAAGCCCTAAAAATTGTTCCTAGAAATGCGTTTGTAGGAAGTGTAAGTAGTAATCAAATTTTTGTAATTGAAAACGGAACTGCGAAACTTAAAAAAGTAACTGCGGGTAGAATTTTAGGCGAAAAAGTTGAAATTTTAGACGGATTATCTAATGGCGAAACAGTAATTGTTACAGGTCAAATTAACCTTCAAGATGGAAGCAAAGTAGAAGTTATTAAATAATCTTAAAGCCGAAAAGCTTAAAGCTAAAGTAAAATTATATGAAATTAGCAGAAATATCCATAAAACGTCCTTCGTTAGTAATTGTATTATTTACGATTCTAACTCTTGGTGGACTGTTTAGTTATAGCAATTTGGGTTACGAATTGATTCCGAAATTTGAAACAAACGTAATTACAGTAGCTACCATTTATCCGGGAGCTTCGCCAAGTGAGGTGGAAAACACAGTAACTAAAAAAATTGAAGATGCTATTGCCTCTTTAGAAAATATAAAAAAAATAGATTCGAAATCCTACGAAAGTTTGTCTACCGTTTCTATTACTTTAACATCAAGTGCCGATGTTAATATTTCTATGAACGACGCACAACGTAAGATAAATGCTATTATTAGCGATTTACCAGACGATGCGGAAACGCCTTCATTAACCAAATTTTCATTAAGTGATTTACCAATTATGACTATTGGTGCCAACGGAAAAATGGATGAGGTAGAGTTTTACGATTTAATTGATAAAAAATTAGCACCCGTACTTTCTCGAGTGCAAGGTGTAGCTCAAGTAAATATTATTGGTGGACAAGAACGTGAAATTCAAGTTAATCTTGATGCCGTAAAAATGCAAGGTTACGGATTGTCAATTCCACAAGTACAACAAAATATTTTATCTTCTAATTTAGATTTCCCTACCGGAAATATTCAAACGAGAGAACAAAAAATATTAATTCGTTTAGCCGGAAAATATAAAAATGTAGAAGAATTAAGAAATCTGATCGTATCATCTAGAAACGGAATTCAAGTTCGTTTGGGCGATATTGCAGATGTTCAAGACACACAAAAATTAACCGAAAAAGTAGCACGTGTTAATCAAAAAAGTGCCATCATTTTACAAATTGTAAAACAATCAGACGCCAATGCGGTTGCTGTAAGTGAAGAGTTAGTAAAAACAATTGATAAACTTGAAAAAGATTATAAAGCCAATGCTTTAGAACTAGAGATAGCTAAAGATAGTACTATTTTTACCCTTGAAGCTGCAGATGCGGTGGTACACGATTTATTAATTGCCGTACTTTTGGTGGCTTTAGTGATGTTGTTTTTCTTACACAGTATTCGAAACTCTTTAATTGTAATGGTTTCTATTCCAGCTTCATTAATTGCCACTTTCATCGGAATTTATTTAATGGGATATACCTTAAACTTAATGAGTTTATTAGGATTATCACTTGTGGTAGGTATTCTTGTAGATGATGCCATTGTGGTATTGGAAAATATCTATCGCCACATGGAAATGGGTAAAAACAAAGTTCGTGCCGCCTATGACGGAACAGCCGAAATTGGTGGAACTGTTGTCTCTATTACTTTAGTTATTGTGGTAGTATTTTTACCAATTGCGATGAGTACAGGTTTAGTATCTAATATTATTACGCAGTTCTGTGTAACAGTTATTATCTCTACTTTATTATCGTTAGTAGCTTCGTTTACTATTATTCCTTGGTTGTCTTCAAGATATGGAAAACTAGAACATATTACAGGTGATAATCTTTTTGGAAGAATTATTCTTGGATTTGAAAGTTATTTAACACGTTTTACAAATTGGGTTTCTGGCTTGTTAGAATGGTGTTTAGATCATTACTTTAAAACTCTTGCTATTGTTTTAGTTATTTTCTTCGGAACTATGTTTAGTTTATTTGGAGGTGGATTTATTGGAGGCGAATTCTTCGCTGCATCTGATAGTGGTGAGTTTTTAGTTCAAATTGAAATGCCAAAAGATGCTTCGTTAGAACAAACCAATTTCATGACACAAAAAGCAGAAGACTTCTTAAAGAAAGAACCATATGTGTTCAGTCAAATTACAACTATTGGTCAAACCAGTGAAGGTTTAGGTGCTTCTCAAGCCACGGCTTACAAATCGGAAATTAACGTGAAAATGGTTGGTTTAGACAAACGCGATGAACCTGCAAATGTATATGCTGCAAAAACCAAACGTAAACTAGAAAAAGTATTAGTTGGAGCAAAAGTGAAAACTGTACCAGTTGGTATTTTAGGAACGGCTGAAGATGCTACTTTAGGTTTAATCGTTACTGGTCCGAATGTAGAAAGTGCGATGCAATTTGCTAAAGCAGCTGAAAAAGAATTAAGAACTATTCCAGGGGCAACAGAAATTGAACTTTCTGTAGAAGATGGAAATCCAGAAGTAAACGTAAAAGTAGACAGAGATAAAATGGCTGCTCTTGGATTGAGTTTACAAACTGTAGGTATCACTATGCAAACGGCTTTCAGTGGTAACACGGATGGAAGATTTAGAGCTGGTGAATATGAATATGATATCAATATCAAGTACAATGCTTTTGATAGAAAAAGTATTGCAGATGTTAGTAATTTAATTTTTATTAACGATGCAGGTCAACAAATAAAATTAAATCAATTTGCAACTGTAACAGAAGGTTCTGGTCCAAGTGAATTAGAACGAAGAGACAAATCGGCATCGGTAACGGTTAAAGGTCAAAATGTTGGTGTAGCTTCAGGAACAATTGTAACACAATGGCAAGAAAAAATTGATAAACTGGAAAAACCAACAGGTGTAAATTACATTTGGGGTGGTGACCAAGAAAATCAATCGGAAGGTTTTGGAACTTTAGGTATTGCTTTATTAGCAGCTATTATTTTAGTATATCTTGTAATGGTTTCTTTATACGATAGTTTTGTACATCCTTTTGTGGTGTTATTTGCTATTCCACTTTCGTTTATTGGTGCGATGTTAGCCTTGGCTTTAACAAATAATACTTTAAACATCTTTACTATTTTGGGTATTATTATGCTTATTGGTCTGGTGTGTAAAAATGCAATTATGCTTGTAGATTACACGAATCAAAGAAGAAAAGCAGGTGAAACTATTAGAACTGCATTAATTCAGGCCAATCACGCGAGGTTACGTCCAATTTTAATGACTACAATTGCCATGGTTTTCGGTATGTTCCCAATTGCATTAGCAGCTGGAGCTGGAGCGGAATGGAAAAATGGTTTAGCTTGGGTAATTATTGGAGGTTTAATTTCTTCTTTATTCCTTACACTTGTAGTGGTACCTGTGATTTATCAAATTATGGAAAAAATAATTGCAAAATTCTCTAAAGGAGAAAAAACAGATTACGAAGCTGAAATGATTGCAGATTACGATCATAAAGAATTAAGTGAAGATGGTTTTACACCAAAACACTAAAATCTAGTAAGTAAAATATATATAAAAAGGCAATCTCTTTGTTGAGGTTGCCTTTTTGTTTTTTATTTGAAAGAAAAATTGGCACAGAAAAATCTATTAATTCTTGCCGTTTGGGTGAAACTCTGAGTAAAAAAAAAATCCGAAAACAACTTGCCTTCGGATTTCATAAATATTTAATCAGAAATTATTTTTTCAATAAATCTCTAATTTGTGTCAATAATTCTTCTTGTGTTGGTCCAGCTGGCGCCGGAGCCGCTTCTACTTCTTTTTTCTTAGCTGCATTCATTCCTTTTATAATCATAAATAATACAAAAGCAACGATGATGAAGTTAATTACAGCCGATAAAAACATACCGTATTTTACACCACCAAAAGCAGTTAAATCTTCAATTTTTGATAAGTTGGCAGCTTCTAAGGCAGGTTTTAGTAACAAAGGTGTAATTACATCATCTATTAATGAGCTTACAATTTTACCAAAAGCAGCACCAATTACTACTCCGACCGCTAAGTCAACCACATTGCCTTTCATAGCAAATGCTTTGAATTCAGATAACATTCCCATAGTTTAATTTTTTTGTTAATTTTTAGTTCTATGTGAACGAAGTTAAAAAAAAAATTAACATTTCATTTAGTTTTTATAAAAAACTCGTTTTACACGTTGTGAAATACTAGTTAAAATCTCATAAGGAATAGTCTGACAAACGGCTGCTATTTCAGATACATGCGGGTTTTCACCAAAAATTTGTACTTCATCTCTTTCTTCACATGGAATATCTGTAACATCTACCATCAACATATCCATGCATACATTTCCAACAATTTTTGCTTGTTGGTTATGTATAAAAACATATCCTTTTTCGTTGCCCCAAGCTCTACGAATTCCGTCGGCATAACCAATAGGTATGGTAGCAATTCGCATTTGTTTTTTGACCATAAATTTTCTGCTATATCCTATGCTTTCATGAGGTTCGACAAGTCTAATTTGTGAGATGATACTTTTTAAGGTGCTTACATTTTCAAGTATATTTTGTTCTTCTTCAGAATTGCCTACACCATAAAGTCCAATACCTAATCGAACCATTTCATATTGGTATTCCGAATAATTAAAAATACCTGAAGTATTTAAAATATGTCGAATGGGTTGAATTTGTAAGGTTTTTGAAATTTGATTTGAAATTTGTTCAAATAGTTGAATTTGATGTAAGGTAAACGTTTTAAATTGTAAAGTATCTGAAGCGGCCAAATGTGAAAAAATACTGGTTACTTTCACAAAATTATTGTGTTGTAACAAGGAAATTAATTCGGAAATATCATTTTTTTCAAAACCTAAACGGTGCATTCCGGTATCAATTTTTAGGTGAATTGGATAAGCGTTAAGATTTTTTTCTTTCGCTAAATCTATAAACGATTCTAAACCAGAAATACTATACATTTCAGGTTCTAATTGATAAGCAATCATGGCTTTGTAACTGCTAATTTCCGGATTCAAAACTATAATTGGTGTGGTAATTCCAGCTTTTCGCAACGCAATGCCTTCATCGGCGAAAGCCACACCCAAATAATTTACTTTTAAATGTTGGAGTTGTTTAGCAATTTCATAACCGCCATTTCCATATCCAAAAGCTTTCACCATCACCATAATTTTGGTTGAATTGTTGAGCTTTTGTTTGTAAAAATTATAGTTTGAAGTCAATGCATCAAGGTTAATTTCTAAAACGGTTTCATGTACTTTTTCTTCTAATAATACCACAATTTCATCAAAATTAAAACTTCTGGCGCCTTTAATTAAAATGGTTTCATTTTTAAATGAATCGGTATTAAATTGTTGTAAAAATGCATTCGTAGTAGCAAATGAAATAACATGTGGCATATCTTGAAAATAGTTTCCAATCACTTCACCAATGGTAATAATTTGGGTAATATTATTTTGTTGTAATAACTTGATAACATTGCTGTAAAGTTCTTTTACATTCAGCCCACTTTGAAAAATATCTGATAAAATAATCGTTTTTTTCTGATGTAATTTTTGTTGTTCTAAAAAATCTAAAGCTATTTTCAAGGACTGATAATCGCTTGAAAAACTATCATCAATTAGCAGACAATTATTAATTCCTTTTTTAGCTTGCAAGCGAATTTCGATAGGATAAAGTTTGGAAACACGTTCTTTAATTACCCCAATATCCGTTTTTAAAAACAATAAAGTTGAAATACAAGTTAGCGCGTTTTCAATTGAAATAGTTTCTGTAAATGGAAGTGTGATTTTAAAAAGTTCTTCTTCAAACTGAATTTCTAAAGTAGTTTTTAAGTTGTTTTTTACTTTCGATACAACAAAGACATTGGCTTTTGTATCTTCAAAACTCCATGTGAATGTTGGGACAGGTATCTGTTTCTCAATCCATTCATTTTTTTCTAAAATAACAATTTCCGAATGGGTAAATAATTGACATTTTTCGATAATTTTTTCTTCTACTGTGGTGAAGCCTTCCTGATGTGCGTCTCCTAAATGGGTAAAAATTCCAATATTGGGTTGAATGATCTCGGCTAATTTTTGCATTTCGCCTTTTAATGAAATTCCAGCTTCAAAAATACCTAAAGTATGATTTTCATTAATTCCAAAAATAGAAAGTGGTACACCAACTTGAGAATTATAACTTTTCGGACTTCGTACTACAGAAAAATCAGGGCTCAGTAAAAAGTTTAGCCATTCTTTAACTACGGTTTTTCCATTGCTACCTGTAATTCCAATCGTCTCTAATCGGAATTGTTTTTTATAAGTTGTTGCTAAAATTTGAAAAGCATTTGTAGTGTTTTCGACTAGGCAAAAATGCGCTTTACCCTTCGCTTCTTCTGGAACATATTCCACTACAAAATGTTGCACGCCTTTCTCAATTAAGCTATTGATGAACATATGAGCGTCATTATTTTGTCCTTT
>CAZULO010000048.1:2790-16846 GCA_964621245.1 uncultured Flavobacterium sp. | reverse complement strand
TCAAAACGAAAACCGTTCAGGAGTGGAAAAAACAAAAGGTCGATTTACACAACCGCCCAACTATTTTTATTATTCAAAAATAGTTAATTTCAAAACATCCATTAAAAAATAGGCTTTGCAAACATATTTTAAATAATTGCAATGTCAAAAATTCTAAAAAGCATAAAGAAGAATACGGAAACGAATACGTTTTTATATATGAAAAAAAAATATTCAGCACCAAAAATTTACAATGCAAAAGGAGATTTAAGCAAGCGATGGTATGTATATTATTCATTCCGTGACCCAAAAAGTGATTTATTAGTTAGACAAGCACCTGTTTATGCCGGAGTAAATGAGTTAAAAACAAAATCTGAAAGAACAGAAGCAATAACTATTTTAAGAAAAAGCGTTTCATTAATTTTAGAAAACGGTTATAATCCATACATCAAAGACGAGTTTTCAGACGAAAATAAAACCTACACAATTAATTATTGCTTTGAATTTGTTCTAAATTTAAAGAAAAACAGCCTTTCACAAGTTAGTTATAAAGATTTTTCAAGTAGATTAAATCAATTTAAAAAATGGCTTGACACCAAAGGTTTTGCTTTAAAAACAATTGATAAAATAAATAAAAAAGCAATAAATTCATATTTAAACGAAGTACAATTAAAAAGTAGCGTAATGAATAGGAACAACACTCGTGCGAGTTTGAGTTCATTTTTTACCACTTTAGCCAACAATGAAATCATTCTGTTTAATCCAATTTCAAAAATTGAAATTCTCAAAACTAAACCACAAAGACACAAATCATACACTATCGAACAGGAACAAAATATATTTTCGTATCTCGAAAAAGAAAACCCTGTTTTGTTACTTTTTATAAAATTTATAAGTTATAATTTTTTGCGACCTGTTGAAGTTTGTAGATTGAGAATAAAAGATATTGACATAGTCAACAAAAAATTATACTTAAAAACTAAAAATAAGCCTGTAAAAATTAAGATAATCCCAGATATTCTAATAAACGAATTACCCGATTTATCATCATTACAGGAAGAAAACTATTTATTTTCAAAAAATAGTTTCGGAGAAAAATGGAATGTAAGCGAAACGAGTAGGAGAAATGTTTACAGTGAAGAGTTTTCTTTAATAAAAGAAAAATTTAATCTTGGCTCTGATTACGGATTGTATAGTTTTAGACACACTTTTGTAACTAAAGTTTATGAAGAATTAGTAAAAACTCAAACACCAAACGAAGCAAAAAACCAATTAATGCTAATAACAGGACATAATACAATGAGTGCTTTGGAAAAATATTTAAGAGATATTGATGCTGTATTACCTAAAGACTATTCACATTTGATAAGAACTAGGCTATGAGATATTTTTATTAGTTCAGAATATTTCCGATATTGCATTAAACATTTATGCCATGAGATACAGCATCCCTACAATGTCAGCAGATTTAGATTTGTCTGATAATTTAAAAAATATTGAAAAAACAATAGATAACCTTAACAAAAGAAGAGATAATGGTCTTGATCCAGACCTTGAACAAAGATTGAAAAAACATTTATTAATTTCGTCTGTTTACAATTCAAATGCTATTGAAGGAAATCGATTATCCTTAAGAGAAACAGAAATCATATTAGAAGGAATGTCTATTAATGAAAGACCATTAAAAGACGAAATTGAAGCAAAATCCCTTTCAAATGCTACTTCGTTTTTATACGATTTAATTAATGGTTCAGAACCATTAAACAAGAGGTGTTTGTTTGACTTACATTCTTTAATAATGGAAAACATCCCTAACATAAATGGTGGTGCTTTTAGAAATGAAGACGTAACAATAAAAAACTCTGAACACGTTCCTATAATTTGGCTTCACGTTGCTGAAGAAATTGATGCCATGTTTAAATGGATGAACAGAAACATGCACAAATACAACCCAGTTGTTATGTGTGCAATTCTTCATCACTGGTTAGTTTGGATACATCCATTTAGTGACGGAAACGGAAGAATTACAAGATTATTTACTAATTTCTTTCTTTTGCAAAAAGGATATCCTGAAATTGTTGTAAAAATAAGTGATCGAGATAATTACTATAACGCTTTAATAGATGCAGACAAAGGCAACATCACAAAACTTGTTGATTTGTTTTGCGATAAGATAAGACAAACTGTTACTGTTTATGAAGGTTTTCTAAACGAACATGATAGGCAAACAGCTTGGAAGCAAAGATATCAAAATCTTGTTGAGGATAAGTATTCTGAAGCTAAAGAAACATTCTCTTATCAGTATGTCGTGTGGAAAGATCAGTTAAATGTTTTTAAAACCATTCTATTAAAAAATGTAGAAACACTAGACAAAATCTTACCACATATTACCTTTGAAATTAAAGAATATGATATTTTAACCTACGCACAATATTTAGATATTTTAGAAGATCGGAAAGTTTCTAATACTTGGTATTTTGTATTGAGCATTTTTAATCATGAAAATCAAAAAAAAATGAATTTTGTTTTTTATTTCGAAAGACTAAAAGTAATTGAAAAAGCTAATTTAGCTGAAACTGACAATAAAACTCAAAAACCGCATGTCAAATTATTTGTTGTGGGTAGAAAACATTCTGAGTCTGTTAGACTAGGTAGAAATATTGATTTAGTAAATGTAGGAACATATAGAGACGAATTATCATTCGGAGTTCACAATAAAAAATGGGATATTAAACTTGGAGACAAAAATCCAAAAGGTTCTATAATAACGGTAAAAGAAAACCCAAACAAAATGGCAAGAATATTTTTAGATCAAATTTTATATAAGTATTTTGATATTAATAAAACGAAGAAGGCTACAAATTTGTAGCCTTCTGATGTTTAAAATTAAAAAATTGGCGTAATTTATTTCATTATTAATTAGTTTGGTCTTTGTTATTTTTTTCGCCAATTAAAGAAAGATTTTCTCATCTTTCCTAGGTTGAATCATTTATTACAATGATTAATTATTGATTTGTTGTGTGCAAAAGTAAGTATTCTTTTGGAATTCCAAAATTTTTTTTAATAAAATTAACTATAAAAAGCTTAAACCGAGTCCGTTCATAATTCTATAAAAAAATATTACTATTATCAAATGTACAAAAAATATGCCAAATACTAAATTATAACTACCTCATTCTTATATATATATTTCTAAGTATTTTTTTTTCAAATTCACTTTCTGCTATAGTCCCCTTTAAAACAATATAACCAAGTTCTTTAACTTGACTTAAATTTTTATTTTTAGTTTTAATAAAATCTTTAAAATCAAACCATCTTTCACCCTTAATTTTTAGAGCTATTTGGAAGGAGTAATTATTTTCTTTGCCATAAATTCTTATTTCATGATGAGAGTGTGTACAAACAAGATATCTTTTCAAGTTTTTTTTTGTGAATTTCGTTTCCCATTTAGATGTATTAACAAATTTACCTATATTCTTAAATATTTTTAATGTTTCATTACTTAAAAACTGATCTTCCATTGTTAGATGTTCTATACAAGTGCTACCAACTATTTTGTAACCCCAATTTGGATGATATGTCAAGTGCTCATATCTAATCTCTGTACCACAACCTTTTCGTTCACAAATCCCAACTAAACCACCCAAATCATCAATAGAAATCAGAATCCATCCAGTTTGTGGTTCTACTAAATTATGCTCTCTTGCGTGACAACCCTTACAGAGTGTAATACAATCACTATAAGGATAATCCCAAGGTTTAAATCCTTGCTTATAAACAGTATGATGTGCTTGTAAAATAACTTCAGGTTCTTTTCTATCACATTTTAAGCATCTGTAATTATCTCTAAATTTAATTGCATTGGAAAACTCATGCCACTTTTTATTGTAATATGGTTTTCTAAATTGGTCCATAAATTATAAAAGTTTTAAAGTTGTAATCCAAATATAAAAAAAAACCGCTAAAAAGCGGTTTATACAATCTTATTTTTTAACTTTTACTTTAACGATTTTACCACCTTTTAAATATTTGTAGCCTTTTTGTAAAGTACCATCTTCTTTTCTTAATCCAGTAACTTTAATTGATTTTGCAATTGATTTTGTCATTCCGCTTGGTAAGCCTTTTAAACCTTTTTTTGCTTTATTTAAAAGCGTTTCTAATTGTTTTGTTGTTAGATAAGCTGTCTCACTTCTTTGGTGTCCGAATTTTTTTAATTCTAATTTCAAAGCAACTCTTTTTTTTGCTTCTGCTGGTGTTTTACCTGTGTTTTTTCTAACACCATTCAAACCGTTTTCTAATTTTTTCAATTCAGTTCTTAATTTATTTTGACTAATTTCAGATAAATCAATTAGGGTTTGCCAAGCTTTCTTTACATCATTTGTTTTCGCTTCGTTTCTTCTCATTCTAAAAGCATTAGCCTGTTTAGTTTCAAAAAGTAATTGCTTTTTAACTTCTTGTATCGTTTTCATTTTTTGATTGATTTGATGATTAATTTTTTAAATATAATTGTCTAATTCAGCTTCTAATTTTGCTTTGTCAAGTCTTTTGTTTTTTTTCAAAACTTCTCTTAATGCTTTTTGATAACTATAGTCTTCGTCCATTAGTTGCAAAACTTTTGAACAAGCAACTGATTTTTTTGGTTTTGAAGATGTTTTTTTTGAAACACCTTTCAAACCAGTTTTTTCAAGTGCTTTTTTAAGATTTTCAATAACTTTCAATTCTGTTTTAACTTTGAAAATTCTAAAATGAGTAACTCTTTCGCCGAACAACCAACCGCCAGCTTTATGGTCGTTTAAGTCTTTCAGATGTTCACTTACAGCCTTTTGACTTTTAGTCAAAAACGCTTTTTTTGAAGAAATTGTTTTCTTTTTTGCCAATTCTTCTTTGTAGAAGTCGTGAATATTCATTTTTTGATTGATTTAATGATTAATTAATTTTAAAACTCAATTTTCTACCGTTCAGCACAGGAACAATTTTAGTGCCTGTTTCTTTTGCTGGTTCTGCTTCGTTATTTTTGTTTAATTTTCCCGAAAAAATATTAAAATGTAAACTATCTAAACTTTTACTTTGGTATCTGTTTTTGTCAGCATACACATAGTTATTTTTGTAATCGTCTTTTTTTTCCGTGAACAAAACAATGTCCGCATCAAATTGAGATTTAGAACCGCCACGCATTTTGCCGTCGCTGGTTTGTTGGAATATCACTAAAAATAATTTACCGTTGTATTTTTTACGCAAATCCTTGTCAACTTCAAAACCTTTTTCAATTTCTTGCATTTTAGCGTAACTATCAATAATGATAACATCGTTATTTTTTATTAATTCTTCTAAATCCGAAAGATTTTTAATTTCGGGTGCTTCTATATTGTTTAATGCATTTTCGTTCAAATACTGGTCTGCTTTATCGAAATACAATTTACTTTCGGGGTGTTCCTCAATACTGGCGTGTCCGCAATGATATTTTTGGGCGAGTGCGTTCATAAATTGAAATGCAAACCTCGTTTTCATAGAGCCTTGACCGCCAGTAAGTGAGATAACAATACTTTCTTTTTCCTTTTTTTCGATTTGTCCTAAAAATTCAGATATATCTTTATCATTAATATCGAAATATTCAAAATTTGTGTTTCTATTAGCCATTTTATAAGCTAAAGAACTACGATTATTATTCGTGATAATTTCTTTTTTTTCAACTGGTTTTATTTCTTCATTAGAAACTGGTTTTTTTACACCTTTTAAACCGTCAAAAAATGCGTAATTATACTTTTGATTTTTCAAACTGGTTAAACGACCTTTTACAGCGTTGATAAATTCGATTCCAAACTTTGTAATTTCTAAAACATCGCCCCAAAAAGTGAAAATAAATTTACTTCTTGCTTTGTCAAAAATGTTTTTTTCAAAATCACTATTTATATCAACGTATTCGTATTCCTGTAAGTCTTCAAAATCCTTGAATTTTTGATAAATCAAACTCGCTACAAGTTCTTTTTCTCCTTTGAATTTTGGTAAACTTAATACATCAGAAATAGCAGTTTTAACGGCAACCGACTTAGGTTTTATGTCAAAACTTTTAACTTCGTTTATTTTGGTCTTTTTTTGGACTTTTGATTTTATCGAAAGCGTTGTTTTTAAAGGGTTTTTAGTTTTTAAAACTGGTGTTTTCTCAATTTTTTTGGTCTTTTTATGGACTTTTGAAACTGGTTTTGCAATTTTCTTAACCTCAATTTTTGCAGACACTTCGTAATCTTTTTCAGTAATGTTTTTTAACATAAAATCAACGGCTTTTTGTGCCTTTGCACTTGCTACAAAAATACCTTTGTTGTCTTCTTTTAAATACTCAACAATTGCTTTACGCCAGCCGTTAATATATGATTTTGAGTTTTCTTTTGTGAAATAGAAAAACCCAGCATTGGCACTTAAAAAACTTGCGCCAATTTCTGCGACTAATTCCTCGAAAGCATAATCGTTTTTATCTTTTTTACTACCGTCCCTTTTACGAGTGTCGTTACCTCTATTCAGTCTTTTTGAATGTCCTGTACTATGTACTAATTCGTGAAAAAATACAGCGTAATAAGTTCTAATGTCTTTGTAAACTTCAACTTTTGGCATATTTACCGTGTCGGTTGATGGCTGGTAATATGCACCTGTTCCACCAGTAGTATATTTTGGTGCTGGTGCTGGATATTTTGCAATGATTTTTTCGCAAATTTCAATTTTATCTACAACGACTTTTTCAACTGGTGCTGGTGGATTTAATTTGAAATCAATTCCAGTAATGTCTTTTCCGTTGAATACATTATAAATTCTTAAAATTCCATAACCACAAGAATATAAAAGGCTTTTAATTTCTTTATCAGAATTAATGCCTATTTCTTTTAGGTGTTCAATAAATTTTTGACGGTCGTTTGTTTTAAAACCTTTGTAATTGTAAACTATTGTGTAAAAAATCGCATCTTGACTTTTTGCGCCTGTCTTTACTTTTCCTCCTAATTTTTCAACTTGATTAAACGTTAAATAATAAGGGTTTTCAAGCATTATACCAAATAACGGATTACCACCTAAAAGCATTTGATTAATACCTCTATATGGTTTTTTTGTTTGAAAATTTAAAGCAATTATATGAGTTGCGTTAGTGTCAACTTGACCGCTATCCCAGTTTTTAGAATTTTCTAAATTTTCAATGATTTTATTGGTAACTAAATCGTAAATTTCCTGTTGTGGAATACCATTTAAACCAGTAATTTCGGTAGGTTCGTTTAAAACGTCTTCGTCAAAATATTCTAACTCCGCACCATTTAACCCGTAAGGTTCAATCAAGCTTTTTAATTCAATTTTAAATTCGTCTTTTTCAGGGTGAGCTTCCAAAACCTTAACGATACGTGTTTGAATTAATTCGTGTCTTTCTTTTTCGGCACGAGCAAGTAGGTAATCGAGCGTTTTGCGGTTTACAATTGTTCCGTGTATTGCGTTAAATTCCTGTGCTAAATTCATTTAGTAAGTTTTAAAATCAAAAGCATTAGCTTCAATATTTGTAGTTGTTTTATATTCAATTCCCAAAACATCAATAACAGTTTCAAAAGTAAAATCAGATGGATTTACTTTCCAATCTTGAATAATTTGAATAATATTTAAAACTGATGCCGTAATTTCTAATCGTACAGAAATGTTTTTTAATGTAGTACTGGAATTTTTTGCAATTGAAATTCCAGTAACATTTGGAGTTGCTGTACCTAACAAACGATTTTGTTTGTCATACATCAAAATCCTTTTAAGTTTTACAACAATACCGTTTGCTCTAAAATCTTGGTCTGTTGGATTGGTAAATTTTAGATCTAAATTAAAAGTCGCATAAGGCTTAAAATCGTTGAATTTGGCGTCAAAGTTTCTCAACGTAGATATTCGAGTTTGGATTTTATCAAATTGGTTAACCAATTGTTTTGATTTTGTTTTTGCGTAAAAATAAATTCCAGTTCCAACAACTGCAACCGTTCCTAATATTGCTAAAATTTTATTACTCATTACACTAATGTTTCTGGATTGATTAATTTACCTTTTTGGTCTTTTACCTCTAAATGCACGTGGTTTGTGATTCCTTTGTATTTCTTTGTTAAGTCTTGTGCATAACCTAATAAGTCACCAGCCTTAACAGCTGTGCCTGCTGAAACAATTGGCTTAAAATACCAAATATGGATTTTAAAATTAGAATTTTCAAGTAGCAAGCCTGTGTACTTTAAATCGTCAGGATAAGGAAAAGAATGACGAATAATTTTACCACTTACAGGTGCATAAATTGGTTCACCTGCAACAGTTAAAATATCTAAACCGTTGTGTTTTCTATTGCCTCTTGATGCTCCAAAATGACCGCAACCTTTTACGTCGCAACCTCTTTTTTTATTGCTTTGTGTGATTTTTAAAAACTTTGTTGTAGCCATTTTTTTTAATAATATAATTGATAAAATAGCCGAAACGCTTATAATAATATGTTTTGGCTTTAATTTCATTTATGCTGTTTTTGTGAATTTTAAATATATTTTTACAATAATGTAGGCGACGAAAAGAAATCCAATAAAGGCAAAAACCTGTACCCATTTAGGTATATATTCAACTGGTATTTCCGTAACCTGATTATCACTTTCTTTTTTGTCTGATGATTTACCAAATTTTGTCGATTTATCTTTAATTTTAGTTTCTTCAGATGTTGTATTTTTTGTTTCCCCAACTTTAACATAAAACACTAATTTTTTATTTGTTTCATCATAATACAAACCATATTCATTGCTTCCGCTGGTTTTTTTGGTTTCAAGTTTTTTTAATGCCTTTACAACTTCGATATTTACTAAAGAATCACATTCTTGTTTATTAGTTTTAATATCTGAAACAGCAAAAAATAAACTATCTAGAATTTCTTTGTTTGTTTCGATTTTTGTTTTCTTAGCTTCATTATTTGAAATCGTAACAACACTATCTTTTTTAATAGTTGTTTCTTTTTCGATAATTTGCGTATTTTTTAATGATTTTGATTTACAACCTGTTAAAATCATTAATGATGCGATTAAGAAACAAAACAACAACCAGTATATTAATGGTAGTTTATTGTTTGGTTCTTGCTGGTATAGTGATTTATTCATCTGTTTTTATTTTAGTATTGAAATATGATTTTAAACCGTCAAAAATTGACTCTAATAATTCTTCTGTTTTTTTGTGGAAAATAGTACTCATAGACCCACCCCAAGCGCATATAACATAAGTAAATATCTTGTTAAGGTGTAAAAACTGGTCACAAATCGCCCATACTGAAACAGCGACAAAAAAACTCATTATTGCTTCCGCTAAAACCCAGTTTAAACCGATTTTCTTACCTTTTTGCATAGTGTGATATATTTTTACAAAAATTCCTGTAAATACAAACGCGATAAAATAAAAGAACTCTTTGTATTCTTTTAAAAAATTAAAAATGTTGATTAATTGATTTTTCATTAACTTTCAAAATTAAAAGTTGACATTCTTTTTAACCACCCTTTTAAGTGTACGCCACCAATATTTTTATAATACTGGATTCTTTCGGCTTTTATCTTTTCAAATAAAAGTTCTTGCGGAAGTGAATTTACTTTATCAACCAGTTCTACCGAAATCATAGACTTTACTTTTAAATTTCCGCCAAAATGTGTATTTACAATTTCGTAAAGCAAACGACTTGCTTTTATAGGGGAAGCGTTCACGCTGTGGTCTGCAACAATATTTGCAACACTTTGCGAAATAAATTTGTCAGTTTTGCAAACGTCCCAATAAAGAGTTTTATAAATCTTTAAAGCTGTTTCTTTGGCTAAATTAAACATGTCTTTTACTGATATAATTTTAGACAAATGATGTTCGAGCGTTGGTGCTGAAATCCCATATTTAGTACCGACTAATTGCCCTTTACTATTATAATTGCCTTTATCGGATTTGCTTCTCGAATAACCGCCCTCAACTTTAAAAACGTGAGTTACAAAGTGCTTAAAATCTGCCATATTTTCTAAAGATGTAAAATAATGATACTGTTGCTACTGCTAAACCAGTAATTATAATTCCGTTGTTAATTTTTTTTTTTCGTCTAGGCCAAGTAAATCGAAAGCAGTTTCATAATTTTCCGCCTTGACTAATGAAGAAAATTTTTTATTTTGACCGCCAAAGTTTTCAATTAAAACAATTGCTTTTCCAATTTCGATAAGTGTCTTTTTATTTAAAAATTTCAATTCTTTATCTGCTGGAATACCTGTTTTTTTTGCAACACTTTGAATATATGCCTCTGTATTGTTTTCAAAAGGGGGAGCGTATTTATTTATAATACCTCTAATCGTTTTGATTCCTTTGTTTTCAAAGTAACCAATAAGCAGCTTAAACATTGCACGAATACCGTGCGGAACATCTGCAAATTGTTCAAAACTTCCGTCAGTATTTTTAAAAACTGGAATTTTACCAAGCCAGTTGTTTTTTGCAATTCGAATATTGCCTAAATTATTATTTCTTAAACCTCTCGGTAAATCTGAACGTCCTAAAAAATTACTCATTACATTTCAACTTCAACTGGTTTTTCCTTTTTTGTGATGTAATAAAACAAAAAAGCAATTCCGGATATTAATACTAAATTTTTTGTTGTATTGTCCATTAGTAATAAGATATTTCAGATTCATTTACAGCGTATGTTTTACCGGCTAATTTTACCAAAATTTGCCCCGAACCTTCATATCTTTTTCCAGCATAAACACCAATTTGAGAACCATATTTAAATGATAAATTAGACAAACCAACGTTTTGAACTGACCCGTTTGCAATCTTTTCAGTTCTGTATAATTTAACACCGTCAACCTTTGCCATTACTTTTGTTCCTATTGAAATAGGCTTTTTTGTGTTAGGATAAGCGTTCAATGTAATTTGTTTTACACCTTTTAAAGCTAATAATTTAGCTTCTGTTTGGTTTCCGAAAATTCCGTCAGCTGAAATTTTCATTAATATTTGCAAAGCCTTAACTTCTTGACCTTTTGAGCCTTTTTTTAGTGTTAAATCTCGATTAATAACCGTTGTTTTTGGTTTTGGTGTTGAAATACCACTACCTGTGTTTTCAACTGGTAATTCGATTACCTCGTTTTGTCCTAGTTCTTTATTTTTTTTGATTTTTTTATAAACCAATACACCACCCAAAGTAAGTACCGATGCTACTGCAACACCTGTAATTATTTTGTCTTCTTTCGTCATTTCATTCCACCACTTCATTATGATAATTTTTGGTTTATTACTATTACTTTTTTTGTATTAAAATGCTTTAAATACAGGGCACCAAACGAAACTAATCCCGCAATTGCTACAATTGCTAATAATTTATCGGTATTTGAAAAATTATCCATATTATAAGTATTTTGGGAATTTTTGTCTTAATTGTTTGTACTCACTATCGTTTAAATCCAATTTTAACCATTGGGGTAAGGTTCTTAATTCTCCGAAAGGAGCATCACGACCAAGCAATTTATTGTAGTTCCTTTTCCCGAAAGCATCAATAATTTTCTTAAATTGGGTTTGAGTTAACAAAGACAAAGCTTCGTATATTCCGCCCTCATTTGTACCACCGTCCAAAGAATATTCATTCATAAACTGATACAAGTCATTTGCAACGCTTTTGGGATTAAAATAATCTTGATTTACAACATCTTCGGAATCTAAATAATTATTATTTGAGCCATTCCCTGTTCTTCCTTTTGGCTTACTAAAAAGTAAAAAACCGCCCACTCCTACTGCTACCACCGACAACCCAATTAGGGCGATTTTTAAATTTTTATTCATATTAGAAAAATCCTTGTACTTTTAATCTTAATCTAGCTAACTTATCAGTTCCACCATACTCGTAAACTAGCCAGTCAATTAATGTTAATTTTTTTAGATCATAACCCCTGCGTTCTCCGAAAGCATTATAAATTAATATAAAAGCGTTTCTATTGATGTTTGAGAGGTTTTTTTCAACTGCTTGAAAATCTGAACCGATGCCCTGTAAAGCTGTTTCAATTGCATTGGCTCTTTGTTCTGCTTCAATTTCAGTTATGTTTGCAGGTGTATAATTTTTATCTTGTTTTATTTTTGAAAAACTAAAGAACTTATTGTACACAATCTTTCCAGCAATAAACAAAGCCAAAATACCGCCAAAGGTTAAAACTATCCTTGTAGCTGTTCGCCCTGTATTTTGAGCGTTTTCAATCATTTTTTGACCTTGTGGGGTCTGTAATAACGTCATTGCAACGGCTGGGTTATTTAATCCTTTGTTTTTCATTGAAATTTTGTTTTTTAAGATAAGAAACTCTTAATCATATCTTTGTTTGCTTTTAATTGCTCTACACCTTTCGGAGTGGCTAATTCTGCTAATATTTCTAACGCTTCTGTGTCTTTTTTAGCCAACTCTTTTAAAGCGTTAATTTTTTTAGTAATTTCAAAAGCCGAACCGACCGAAATTTCTAACTGGATAGTTTTTTTTATTCCCATAACTGGTAAGTTTTTAAAAGTTCAAATAAATCGTTCCCGAAAGCTTCATTTGTAGCAACTGCATTTCCGATTTGAATTAAAATTTGTTTTGTAGTTGCATCAAACTGGGTTATTGGTTCAACTGGTGCTGGTGCATTTAAACCTGTTGGTGTACCACCTTTGACCATACTAATTAAAACAGGTGCATTTTTCATTACTTCACCAATTAAACCAGTAATCATACTTTTGTTTTCTTGATTGTATTTAGAAGAAAGTTTTTCGTCTTTATACTCGTAATTTTCTTTTTCTAAACGCTTGTTTTCTGACTTTAAAGTTTCGTTTTCATTTTTAAGTCTTTTAGCTTCATGAGCATCAACCATTAAATTCATAACGTCCAACGTACCCAAACCTAAACCAAAACCGCCAACTTGTGAAAAATTAGGATTACTTACTGGTTGATGTACTGGTGCTTCAAAGTTTTGCATTTGTTCTGATTCTTTAACTACATTGTTTGTCAAAATAGGTTCGCCAAAAGCCTTGTAAACGCTTCCGTTTTTACGACGTTCCTGTATTGAAAATTTTGTTTTGCCAGTATTGAAAATTTCTTCAAAGAAGTTTTCGGCTGACTCAAATTCCTGTTGGATTTGTGCGTGCGTTTTATTTCTATAAATAAATTGGCTTGTTTCTAAATCAAAAACGGAAACTGCACAAAATTCATCAGTATTAAGTTTTGCAATTAATTTGTCTAATAATTCTTGCATCATTTAATCTTTTTATACGTTAATACTAATTTTTTTTCAGTTTCTATGGATTCGTTATAATATAAAAACTTAATATCTAAATCAATTTCACAATGCGTGAAATCAGGAGTTACCAATTCAAAAGAAGACCCCTCAGATATAACAAAACCGTTAACAACTACTTTTACATCAACGCTATTATTATGCGCTGTCATAGATACAATTTTATCAAACTTATGTTTACCGTCTTCATAAACTAAAAATTCATTATAAAAACTAGCAGGCATAACATTTTTATCCGCAAATGCTTTACTGATAAGGTCGCCTATGACTATGATAGTATCTTGATGTACTTCAGTACTCATTTTTTTATTGTTTGTAAATTAACACTATTGAAAAATAGGTTTCATTTCCTTGGGCTACTGAATTTTCAGCAACAAACTGGAATGTTTTACTATTTGTATCAAAATTTAAGGGCTTAAAACTATCTAAGTACGCTCCACCCTCTCTACGTTTGTAGTGATTAACATGTACTTTTTTTTCAAAACTTGCACCACTATCGTCTTTAATTTCAATAGTCGGAAAATTCATAGTGGTATCGACGTTTGTATGCACTTCTGCACCTAAAATATAACCTACAGCCAAAGCTTGTCTTACACTTGCATATGTTTGACCCGCTGGAATTACTAAATTTATGACTTCTGTTCTTGTTTTCATTTTATTTGTAATTGAAAAAAACCGCCAAACTTAATGGCCTTGGCGGTTTTTAAGATTAAATATTAAAAGACAAATTATGCTCGTTTTGCTTGATGCGCTCTAAATTCTAATCTTGCGAAAGATTTATCAGCACTAGG
>CAZULO010000048.1:0-2690 GCA_964621245.1 uncultured Flavobacterium sp. | reverse complement strand
GTTTTGCTTGATGCGCTCTAAATTCTAATCTTGCGAAAGATTTATCAGCACTAGGGATTGATTGACCGCTTGGAAATTCAATTTCGATTTCAAACTCTTTGTTAGAAACTAACAGCGGAGAAGTTGAAACTGAACGAAATTCAGTAATTCCGCTTGCGCTTTCATTGTAAATTAAATCAGATACAGGCATGTCAAAAATTACTTTTGAGCCTTGAAGAATTCTGATTTCAGCGTTTTTCAAAGCATCTGGACAAGTTCTTCCAGATTGCCAGTTTTGAGCCTCAACAGGATCATTATCATTTCCGAATAAAATTCTAGCACCGTCAATGATGTAATCACGTCCAGCATCTAATTTATTACCGTCTAAATTGGTAATACCAACTAAGCGTTTTGTGTTAACGTCGACTACTTTCATAATCCCAGCTTTTCCAGTTGTTTCAAAACCAATGTAAATGGTTTTATCGATAAGTCCTACTTGACCGATTTTAGGCTCACCGCCTTGTGTGTTTTTAGCCTTTAATGTCGCTACCGCTGACGCTAATTCTTGTTTTCTACTGTTCATTTTTTGATTGTTTATGATGATTTTTTATACTAATCTGAATTCATGTCCTCTAAAATCTACACGAACTTTAACTTCTATGGGTACACCATAATAAGTTGGATACATAGCACCCGATTTATGTTCTAAGTTTATTTCAAAAGGCTCGTTTGGTGCAAGTATTGGAAATGTGCTTAATTCTTTAAAATCCATATTGTTTTTTGCAGCAATAAGTCGATTTGTGTCAATCAAATCAAAAACAGGAAGTTTAAATAAAATTCTTTCCCCTTGCTTAAATTCCAATTCTGCATCTAATAAGTCTTTAGCATAATCAATTAAATGGGTAACACTTGATTCTCTAAAAGGTTGACCATCTTGTGAATAAGAAACAGAAATTTTTAAGCTATCTATTGCAAAAAATTTACCCGCATTCAGCTTATTACCTTCAAAATTTGTAACGCCTAATTCTCTTTTCGTGTTTGGTGTTATAAGTTTTTGAATCCCACCAGCATTGGTTAAGTCATTGACTACATAATATGTAGTATCTTGAATTATCGTTTGTCCTTGCTTCGGCTTCGCTCCTTGCTTGTTAAAAGCAACCAAGGAATTTAAAGCCTGTATTTGGATGTTTTTACGCACTTTTATTAATTGTAAAGTTCTTCGTAAAGTTCTTCGTCAGAACCATTTAAACCGTTTTCATCTAATCCATAGATAGCTTCAACACCAGCATTTAAACCATATATATCTTCTAAAACACCGTTTAAACCATTTGAATCAAAATCAGAACCGCTTAAACCGTCTGAAAAAACGTTTCCTGCTTCGTCCATGTATGTACCATTCAAACCTGCTGGGTCTGCTTCGTACATTTGACCGTCTGCACCAACAAAAACAGCGTTTAAACCATCTTCATAGTATTCTTCTTCCGCACCATTTAAACCTAAAGCTCCACGCATAAAAGCAGTTGGTTTGTTATCGCCTGTTAACTTTGCTGAAATATTTTTATCCGCAAATTTTTTGATTGCCACCAATCCGTTAACTAAACTTGCACCCATTAATGCGCCACGCAATGCGTGAGCCTTTGTGTCTGTTCCTGTTACTTTTGTAGCACCAAATCCAAAACCAACGGCTTGCACAATATTTAACAATGGATTTTCTGTTTGTGTGAATAATGAATTAACGCCTTGCGCAACTAATCCACCTCCCATACTTCCTAAAACTAAAGTTGCTTCTTTGTTCATTTTATTTATTTTAAATTTTTAATTAATTTGCTTTTTTTGTGGCGAAATAACCTAAAGCTAAAACCCCTAAACCGATACCGCCATAAAGCAAATAATTTGGTTTTGATTCAGTTGGTACAACAGCGTTTGTTGATTCTTTTGCAAAGTCTTGCAAAGTATCGCCAACTGGCTTAACTGGTGTTAAATCTCCTACTGGTTCGCTCTCTGATAAAGTAGTCTCATTTTGAACTGGCTCAGCATCAGTTTCGACTGGTCTAACTGGTGTTAAATCTCCGACTGGTTCACTCACTACAACTTCATTTGATGCTTTAATTACACCGTTTTTGTTCGCAATTATTTTTGTAGCTTGCGCTTTAACAATTGGCAAAGCCTTTTTTACTAAAGCTTTTCCTGCTGTTTTTATTAATGCTTTTCGTCCTGCTCCAGTAGCAACTTTTTTAATTAAAGCTTTTCCTGCTGTTTTTAATGCTCCTTTTTTAAGAACCGCCAAACCAACACCGCCAGCACCACCAGTTGCAACACCAGCTGCAATCATTGGTGCAACTTTAATAGCGTTTTTTAAACTGATCTGTTTAGATGCTTTTTTTAACGCTCTACCGATTTTCAACCCTTTGTTTAAACCTGCATTTAGTCCGTGCGCTCCTACACCTCCATTACCATCGACTAAAATCATATACTTATTTTTTAAATTACTTCTTTTGAAACAAGAACACACCTGCAATAAAACTCAATGCAGAAACAACAATATTTCTATTTGTATTATTCTTTGCAACGCTTTTTTTAGGTTGCTTTGCAACTGCGTTTAATCCGAAGTGTGGTAACTTAACCGCTGTATCGTCTTTCATTGTGTAAATTGGTTCTCGATTAGTACTTGTTGTGGCATCAATTACAAAATATCCGTTTTGCAAATCACC
>CAZULO010000047.1:0-16857 GCA_964621245.1 uncultured Flavobacterium sp. | reverse complement strand
GACTCATAATCAGGTGGTCCCTGGTTCGAGCCCAGGTGGGACCACTAATAGAATAAAGCCTCAATTTTTTGAGGCTTTTTTTATTTCAAACTCATACACACGAATTAGCAACAGTACTTCCAACACAGTTTCATACATATGTTGCGTATTGTAAAAGAGCTAACACCTTATCTACTTATACTAATTCAAAAAAAAAAAAAAAAAAACATTATCAAAAAACCTTAACAAAAAAAACATCGTATATTTTATTAAGGTGAAACATAAATTTTACGTTATGTTACTGTTAAGCAAAACTTTATTCTTCAAAAAAAAATAAATTATCAATTAATTAGTTTCAAAAACAGTATATTTAGAATATATTTGCAACAGATTTTATATCGCACTCAAGAAATTGGTGTTTTAAAACAAACATAAAACACTACAATTAAGATGATTTATCAGAATTCTTAATGTAGCAAATTATTAGTTTTTTAACAAAAATCAGGTTTTTATCTAACCATAAAACCCTAAAGAGTAAAAAAAAATAAAAAAATAATAGGTTTAAACATTTTATTTTATATTTTCGTAAAATAAAAGGGATAAAAAAGAAACAATATGAAAAATAATTTTACCCAAATCTTTTTTCTTTTGGTTATGACTTTAAACGCAGACCATTTAGCCGCTGCAGTTCAACCGCCGCCGCCGCCTGCACCACCGCCAGTAGGACTTCCTATAGATGGTGGTATAGTAGTATTCTTTTTTATCGCTTTGATAATTGGCTACTTCATTACTCAAAAAAAATATAACAAAAAAACTCCTTATTAGGAGTTTTTTTTTCCTCTAAACTGAAATATTATGAAAAGAATTATTTTACTTTTTTCGTTCATATTAAACACTGTAAATGCACAAACTTGGCAACCTTTACCTGGAATTGTTAGCAACATTAATAACCAAAGATTTGACGATGTTTTTTTCTTAAATGAAAATTTAGGCTGGGCCGCTAATGGCTATTATTCCGGAGTATACAAAACTACAGACGGTGGAACCAATTGGACTTTACAAACTACGGGCGGACAATTAGGCAGTAGCCATTATTTCAGAAATATTGAGTTTTTAGATGAAAACATTGGGTTTTTAGGTACTTTAAACGGAAAATTTTATAAAACTACAGATGGAGGTTCAAATTGGAACTTAGTCACAAACATCTCGCCAAACCCAGCTGCCATTTGCGGTTTAGATTGTGTAGGAACTTCAACCATTTATGGCAGTGGAGCCTATTTTACTCCAGCACATGTTATCAAATCAACAGATAGCGGTAATACTTGGCAATATATCGATATGTCTGCCTATGCTGACGCTTTAGTAGATATTTATTTCGTAAATGAAAACACAGGATACACCCTTGGTAACAAGTCATCTGGCGGGGTAATTTTAAAAACTACAGATGGCGGATTAACCTGGATAGACATTTTAAATTCGAACACAGTTGGCGACTATTTTTGGAAATTTCAGATTTTAAACAGCAATCCTAATATCATGTTTGCAGCAGTAGAAGCTGTTGCTCCCAACCCAGGAAGACTAGCAAAAAGTATTGATGGTGGTCTAACTTGGACCTTTACCAATGCGCCAGAAAGCGTCGTGCAAGCTGTGGGATTTATTACCGAAAATAAAGGATGGATGGGCGGTCATACAACCGGGTTTTACGAAACTTTAGATGGAGGTCAAACTTGGTCCAATACCGGAATCGGGAATAACCTAAATAGAATATTTTTTATAGGAAACACAGGTTATGCTAGCGGGACGACTATTTATAAATTATCAAATAATCTTTCATCAGTAGATTTTGAAGACCAACCAAGAACACCATTACAAGTTATTCTCTCTCCTAATCCAATTACAGACGAATTAAATATTCAAATAGAATTTTTAGCAGACGATCATATTTTAATTGATCTTTATGACAATTATGGAAAATTAGTAAAAAAACTAATGAAAGACGACATTAATCAAATCGGATTTCAAAAATACAGTTTTGATTTTCCTTTTCCAGCCGGAACTTATTACTTAGATTTTCATAACAATACAGGAAGACAATCTGCTAAAATTATCAAAAAATAATTTATTGTCGCAATTCATACATTCTTGCAATGTACTTACCTACAACATCAAATTCTAAATTTACGGCAGTACCAATTTCAAAGGCATGAAAAATAGTATGCTCGTAAGTATAAGGGATTATAGCAACGCTAAAACTATCTTTTTTGGAATTTACAACTGTTAAACTAGTTCCATTTACCGTTATAGAACCTTTTTCAATTGTGATATTATTCAAAGAAGAATCATAAGAAAAAGTAAACAACCAACTGCCTTCCTTGTCAACAATTTCTGTACAAACAGCAGTTTGATCTACATGACCTTGAACGATGTGACCATCTAACCTATCACCCAGTTTCATCGCACGTTCTATGTTAACTTTATCACCAATTTTCCAAGAACCTAAACTAGTTTTATCAATAGTTTCTTGAATGGCTGTAACCACATGTTTATCGTCAAATAGTTCAACCACAGTTAAACACACTCCATTATGCGCTACACTTTGATCAATTTTTAACTCAGAAGCTATATTTGTTTGAATGGTTAAGTGTACGTTTTCCTGATCTTTTTTAATATCTGAAATTATTCCAAGAGTTTCTATGATACCTGTAAACATATGACGTTTTATTTTTATAAATTTGCATCAAAATTAAGAAATAAAAATGGTAAAACATACCGAAAATATAATTGTTGGTGTTTCTATTGGAGACATGAACGGCATTGGACCAGAAGTTGTATTAAAAACTTTTGAAGACACACGCATGTTAGAACTTTGCACACCTGTAATTTTTGCAAATGCTAAAATCGTATCTTTTTTAAAAAAATCATATCACTTGAATTGCTTTATTCAGGGAATTGACAAATTAGATCAGATAGTTGCTGGAAAAATAAACGTCCTAAACGTGTGGCGCGAAGGTGTTAATTTAGAAGCAGGAAAACTTGACGATATTATTGGAAAATACGCTATTAAATCGTTTCAAGCAGCCACCACAGCCTTAAAAAACAATCAAATTGATGTATTGGTAACAGCACCTATTAATAAATACAACATTCAAACTGATGATTATACGTTTGCAGGTCACACCGATTACTTGAACGAACAACTAGAAGGAGACGCGTTAATGTTTATGATTCACGAAGACATTAAAGTAGGTTTAATTACAGATCATGTGCCTATTTCTGAATTAGCAAAACACATCAATTCAAAATTAATTGAGAAAAAAATCACTACTATAAACCAAAGTTTAAAAGCTGATTTCAAAATCAACAAACCAAAAATTGCTGTTTTAGGGTTAAATCCTCATAGTGGCGACAATGGTGTAATCGGAAAAGAAGATGATCAAATAATCAAACCTAGCTTAGAAAAAATATTTAAAAGTGGTATTCAAGTTTTCGGACCTTTTCCAGCAGATAGCTTTTTTGGTTCGAATCAATATAAAAATTATGATGCCGTTGTAGCGATGTATCATGACCAAGGTTTAATTCCTTTCAAAACACTTTCGTTTGGAGAAGGTGTTAATTTTACTGCCGGATTAAACAAAATTAGAACCTCACCAGATCATGGAACAGGATTTGATATTGCAGGCAAAAACAAAGCGAATGAAGGTTCGTTCCGAGAAGCGGTTTACAGCGCCGTAGACATCTATAAAAACAGAAAAGAATATAAGGAACTAACCAGCAATCCATTAAAAAAGGCTACAGGAAAAGTTTAATTTAAAAAAAAGCAAAGAAAATTATTGTAATTCCAATATTTTTGTATCTTTGCACACCCTTATAAAAAGGGTAAAACTGATAGTATGGAAAAATTAAAAGAATTTTTAATCCCATTTTCAGGATTAAAACTGGGTAAACACCAGTTTGAGTTTCAAGTAAACAATACGTTCTTTACTCATTTTGGCTATGAAGAATTTAACAGTTCGAACATCCAAGTGAAGACCATATTAGAGAAAAAAAGCAATATGCTTGAATTGAGTTTCTCACACAAAGGCACTGTAAATGTTCCATGTGACTTAACTAATGAAGACTTTGATTTGCCTATTAAAGGAAAAATGAAGTTAATTGTTAGATTTGGAGAAGAATTTAATGATGAGAATGATGAATTTATCATCTTACCATTTGATGAATTTCAAGTAAACGTTGCCCAATACATTTATGAAATGATTGTGTTATCGGTTCCAACAAAAAGAATTCACACCGGCATAAAAGACGGAACACTTGAAACACAAGCATTACAAAATTTGGAAAAATTTTCTCCAAAAGAAACAAAAAAAGAAGAGAGTAAAGAAATAGACCCAAGATGGGAAGGTTTAAAGAAACTATTAACGGATAAAAAATAGAGTAAAATGGCACATCCTAAACGTAGACAGTCATCGACTAGAAGAGACAAAAGAAGAACACACTACAAAGCATCTGCACAACAAATTGCAACTTGCGTAGTAACTGGTGAAGCGCACTTATACCACAGAGCGTACTGGCATGAAGGTAAAATGTATTACAGAGGTCAAGTTGTTATCGACAAGACTGAAGCAATGGTATAATTACATTAAAATAAATGAGAAACTCTCACTCACGTGAGAGTTTTTTTATTTTAAGTAAAATTATATAATACTATTTTTAGAAAATTCCGAAATAATTCGTAATTTTCGCCTCTTTACGCACATAAATTTGCAAAGAAAATTATTTATTTATGAAATCGCAAGCAACACTGTTTTTCGAGAGAAAATTCAAAATTAAAAGCGATACATATGTTACCAAAAAAAATAACATTAAAACATATGAATAAAATTACTGCCGCAATTACTGCAATTGGCTCGTATGTACCAGAATACGTATTATCAAATCAAGTTTTAGAAACTTTAGTTGATACGAATGACGAATGGATCACATCTAGAACCGGAATAAAAGAGAGAAGGCTTTTAAAAGAAAAAGGAGAAGGAACCTCATTCCTAGCTATAAAAGCCGCTCAAAATTTGCTTGAAAAAGCCAAGTTAGACCCCAAAGAAATTGACTTAGTCATATTAGCCACCGCTACACCTGACATGCCCGTAGCCTCTACTGGCGTATACGTTGCAACTCAAATTGGCGCCACTAATGCCTTTGCTTACGACTTACAAGCAGCCTGTTCCAGCTTTTTATTTGGAATGTCTACTGCTTCTGCTTTTATCCAATCCGGAAAATATAAAAAAGTATTATTAATTGGAGCCGATAAAATGTCTTCAATTATTGATTATACCGATCGCGCTACCTGCATCATTTTTGGTGATGGCGCTGGCGCTGTATTGTTTGAACCCAATGAAGAAGGTTTAGGACTTCAAGATGAAATCTTAAAATCTGACGGAATTGGTAGAGAATTTTTAAAAATTGAAGCTGGTGGTTCTATCTTACCTCCATCTTTAGAAACAGTGCAAAACAAACAACATTTTGTATTTCAAGATGGTAAAACCGTATTCAAACATGCCGTTTCAGGTATGGCCGATGTAAGCGAAAAAATAATGGAACGCAACAACCTAACACACGATGATGTGAATTGGTTAATTGCCCATCAAGCCAATAAAAGAATTATAGACGCTACAGCAAGTCGAATGAATGTAGATGATTCAAAAGTTTTAGTCAATATCCACAGATACGGAAATACAACATCTGCAACCTTACCCCTGCTTTTATGCGATTTCGAACAGCAATTTAAAAAAGGAGATAATTTAATTTTTGCCGCATTTGGTGGTGGATTCACATGGGGATCTATCTACTTAAAATGGGCCTATTAACAATAACAAACGATAACTAAACCGCTTTATTATGGATTTAAAAGAAATTCAAAACCTAATCAAATTTGTATCTAATTCTGGAGTAGCAGAAGTGAAATTAGAAACTGGTGACGTAAAAATTACAATCAGAACTACTCTAGAAGGTAACTCTCCTGATATTACTTATGTACAACAAGCGCCAATGCAGCAAGCTATTCAACAAGCTGCTCCTGTTGCTGCTCCTGCTCCAGTTGCACCTGTTGCTGCACCTGCAGCTGACACCACTTCTGAAGACAACTCTAAGTACATTACCATAAAATCGCCAATGATTGGAACTTTATACAGAAAACCATCTCCAGACAAACCAATGTTTGTAGAAGTTGGAAGTACAATCAATAAAGGAGATGTAGTTTGTGTAGTTGAAGCTATGAAATTATTTAACGAAATTGAATCTGAAATCTCAGGTAAAATTGTTAAAGTTTTAGTGGACGATTCTTCTCCTGTAGAATTTGACCAACCTTTATTTTTAGTTGATCCATCATAAAAGTTAGAAGTTAGAAGTTAGAAGTTAGAAATTTTCAAACTTCATTACTAGTCTAATTGACACATTGTCTAATTGTCTAATTACAAAACTATGTTTAAAAAAATATTAATTGCCAATAGAGGTGAAATTGCATTGCGTGTCATTCGTACATGTAAAGAAATGGGAATAAAAACAGTTGCTGTTTATTCTACTGCAGACGCCGAAAGTTTACACGTTAAATTTGCTGATGAAGCGGTTTGTATCGGACCGCCTCCAAGTAATTTATCTTATTTAAAAATGTCTAATATTATTGCAGCTGCAGAAATCACAAATGCAGATGCAATCCATCCAGGATATGGATTTTTATCTGAAAATGCTAAGTTTTCAAAAATATGTCAAGAACATGGTATCAAATTTATTGGTGCTTCTCCAGACATGATTGATAAAATGGGAGACAAAGCCACAGCTAAAGCTACTATGAAGGCAGCAGGTGTACCTTGTGTACCCGGTTCAGATGGTTTGATTGAAAACTTTGAAGCTTGTGAAAAATTAGCGCTTGAAGTTGGATACCCTGTAATGCTTAAAGCTACAGCTGGTGGTGGTGGAAAAGGAATGCGTGCTGTTTGGAAACCTGAAGATTTATTAAAAGCTTGGGAAAGTGCCCGTCAAGAATCTGCCGCAGCTTTTGGAAATGATGGTATGTATATGGAAAAACTTATTGAAGA
Organism: uncultured Flavobacterium sp.; assembly: GCA_964621245.1. Lineage (GTDB taxonomy): Bacteria > Bacteroidota > Bacteroidia > Flavobacteriales > Flavobacteriaceae > Flavobacterium. The sequence continues at coordinate 9,793 of CAZULO010000047.1, read as the reverse complement.
ACCAAGACATATTGAAATTCAAGTTGTAGGAGATTCATTTGGTAAAGCTTGTCACCTTTCTGAAAGAGATTGCTCAGTTCAAAGACGTCATCAAAAATTAACAGAAGAAACACCTTCTCCATTTATGACTGACGAATTAAGAGATAAAATGGGAGAAGCTGCCGTAAAAGCCGCAGAATATATTAAGTATGAAGGCGCTGGAACTGTAGAGTTTTTAGTAGACAAACACAGAAACTTTTACTTCATGGAAATGAATACTCGTATCCAAGTAGAACACCCTATTACAGAACAAGTCATTGATTACGATTTAATTCGTGAACAAATTATGGTTGCTGCTGGAATTCCGATTTCAGGAAAAAACTATTTACCTCAATTGCATTCTATTGAATGTAGAATTAACGCTGAAGACCCATATAACGACTTCAGACCTTCACCAGGAAAAATTACAGTTTTACATTCTCCAGGCGGACACGGTGTTCGTTTAGACACTCACGTTTACGCTGGTTATACTATTCCACCAAATTATGACTCTATGATTGCAAAGTTAATTACAACTGCGCAAACTAGACAAGAAGCTATCAATAAAATGAAACGTGCTTTAGATGAGTTTCATATTGAAGGTATAAAAACTACCATTCCATTCCACAGACAATTAATGGATCATCCGGATTATGTGGCTGGAAATTACACCACTGCTTTTATGGACAGTTGGGTAATGGATGCTAAATTACAATAAAATTAAAACCGCTTTTTAGCGGTTTTTTTTTATTATAAAAATGTTAGAAGTTACATTTTAACGAACATATTTCGATTTTTTTCATTTATTTGCAATCATTTAAATTCTTTTGCAAATGCAGCAAATGAAGTGGACGTGAAAGAAGAAACAATTGTAAAGTCAAAAGCTTTTAGTTTAAAGGTCAAGCAGCTTTTAATGCTTTATTTGATTTTGAATGTGCCACAGTCTTCGATGAAGCAAGAAGAGTAAAATTAGCAGTAATTAAAGCTTGTGAAGCAGCTGAACCTTGCGTGGATTAATTTAAAAGAGTAAAGGAAGTAGTACTAAAGCGGTTCAAAAAAATTGAACTGCTTTACATTTATTTTATAAATTTAAAACTAGTAGAAAAATACGAAATGAAAAAAAAATTAATTGTCTTCCTTATCTGTTTTTCCTATTCTGTGAAAGCGCAAATCAAAAATGGTATTATAGAATATAAAATAACTAATAATGCAAAATTTGCTGATCCTAAATTCAATTTTTATAATACTGAAGAAATAAAAAAAGCTACCACAGATCTTGCTTTTGAATTAAAATTTGATAGAGAAAATTCGTATTTTGGTTGTATCATACCATCAAAATTAACAAACGAACAAATTGAAAGTGCGCTAGTTATTTCAAATTTAGAAGGTTTCTATGGAAGAAATTTAAAAACAACTACTTTTGATTATTATAAAGATGATGTTTCATTTGGCCCAATAAATATTCAACAAGATGCTAATATAAATTGGCAACTTTCAAACGAAACAAAAATTATTGAAAATTATACTTGCTTAAAAGCAACGGCATTAATTACTGATTTTGGCGTTAATAGTACAAACACATCACATGAAATATCAATATGGTATTGCCCAGACATACCCGTTTCTTTAGGACCAAAAAGATTTTCAGGATTACCTGGCCTAATACTAGAAGCAACAGAAAGAGGAGTTACATTACAAGTGACTAAACTGAATTTCAATATTGAAAAACCTTTGCATTTTGAAGCACCTTTTAAAGCCAAAAAAATTACTCCTGAAGCATATTTAAAACTAATAAGAGAATATGTAGCTGAAATGAGCAAATAATAAATGAAAAAATTATTTCTTTAAAATGTTAAAAACTACATTTTAACGAGTATATATATCGATTTTTTTCTTTTACTTGCACTCGAATTAATTTATTTGCAAGATTATTAATATAATTTATAATTATGAAAAAAGTAATTTTTAGTGCTTTGGCATTACTTGTTTTTTCTTTTGCAAATGCAGCAAATGAAATGGAAGAAAAAAAACAGATTGTAGTGAAGAAAGAAGAAGTAGTTGTAAAACCTTACTGTGATTCACAAGGTCAAAAAGCATTTATGGATACTAGGAATGCTGGAGGAACTATGGAACAATGTCAAGCTTCCAGAAAAGCAGCAGTAAGTCAATGTGAAAAAGAAGGCTTATACCTTGCTGATTAATTCAGACGGCACCCAAATAGTATGGGTGCTGTAATTTAGTATTAAAACAAATTTATAAAATGAAAAAAATATTCATAATTTTATTTACACCTCTTGTTTGTTTTCTTAATGCACAAATTTCTAATGGGATAATTGAATATAAAATATCTAACAATGCAAATTTTGATAACCCACAATTAAAAGAACTTTATAATAAAGAAGACCAAATGATTTCCAAAGAACTAGTGATGGAATTAAAATTTGATAAAAAAAAATCTTCTTTTGGTCCAATTCCTTTACCTATATTTACAAATGAACAAATTGAAAGTGCAATAATAGGTTCCCACCTAACAGGTTTTTATCTAAGAGATTTAGAAACAAACATTATTAATTTTTATAAAGACGATAGTGAATTTGGTCAAATTAACATTCAATACCCTACTCTTTTAAATTGGCAGCTTACCGATGAAACTAAAACTATAGGAAACTACACCTGTTATAAAGCAACAACAACAATTACAGATTACAATTTCATAAAAACACCAACTTCAGTAATAACAGTTTGGTATTGTCCTGATATTCCAGTTTCTTTAGGCCCTAAACGTTTAAGTGGCTTACCTGGCTTAATATTAGAATCCACAGAAAAAGACGTTACTTTACAGGTTACTAAATTAAATTTTAATGTGGATAAAAAATTAGAATTTAAAGAACCGTTTATTGGAAAAAAAATTACTCCGGAGGAATTTAAAAAACTAATAGATGAGTACATAGAAGAAATGATGAAAGAATAAACCAGTATTATTTTACTTATTTTTAGCCCATTTAAGGCACCTATTTTCTAATTTATTATTTCCGTATCAAGTGAATAAATACCTACTTTTTTTACTTTTCCCTTTTTTTTCATTTTCTCAAACTTTTTCTGGTTCTGTTAAAGACACGTTAGGTAACCCACTACCAAACGCTAATGTAATTGCTAAACCTTTACAAGAAAACAAAGTCTTAAAATTTGCTATTGCTGATCAGTTAGGTCGTTATAAACTAGAACTAGAAAAAGGAGTACCTTATGAAGTACGAGTTTCCTATTTGGGTTTTAAAGAACAAATACTAAAAACACCTGTAAATTTTACTGAAAAAGTATATGATTTTAAATTACTTCAAACTTCGCAGCAAATTGAAGAAGTGATCATCAAACAAGAATACCAGCCCATAATCGAAAAAAAAGACACACTAATTTACGATATTAAAGCCTTTACAACTGGCAACGAACGAAAACTAAAAGAGCAATTAGAAAAATTACCTGGTGTAGAAGTGGATAAAAATGGTGGTGTAACTGTGCAAGGTAAAAAAGTTACAAAATTTTTTGTAGAAAACGATTTGTTTTTTGGAGGAGGAACTAAGTTAGGTGTAGAAAACATTCCTGCCAATGCTGTAGAAAAAGTTGAAGTTATTGATAAATTTAATGAAGTAGGCTTTTTAAAACAAGTATCCGACTCGGAAGATTTGGCTATGAACATCAAACTAAAAAAAGACAAAAAAGAGTTTGTTTTTGGAGATTTGGAGGCTGGCGCAGAAATAGCCAACGACAACGGATTTCATTTAGCACATGCCGCTCTTTTTTATTATACTCCCAAAACAAGTATAAGTTATATTGGAGATACAAATAATATTGGGAAACACACCTTTACATTTTCAGACATGATGCGATTTCAGGGCGGTGTAAGTTCATTTATATCTGAAAGAAAGGAATTAACCAATTTGTTTCCATATGTTACTGATAATACAAATGTAGTGGCAAGTAAATCGCAGTTTAGTGCCCTAAATTTACACCATGAAATTAATAACAAAATTGAAATAGAAAATTTTATAATTTTTTCGAAAATTTTCACACAATCCTTTACAGAAAGCGCGATTCAATATATACAAAATGATTTAATAACAAATGAAGAACGCATACAAAACAGAAAAAATAAGAACCTTTTAGGAATTGAAAATTTCAAATTAAATTACACTCCAAACAGTAAAGAAAAATGGTTTTATAATGGACAAATTCAAACCAGCACGAACCAAAGTAATTCTTTATTAACCTCAAATTTAAACAGTCAACAAAATTCATTTGAGAGTATAAAAACGGCTCAAAATTTTCAATTAAAACAATATATCGAATGGCATAAAAATAGAAATAAAAACAACATCACTACATTTGTAATTAATCATCGATTTGACAATCAAAAACCGACAAACACCTGGCTAACTGACACTGCATTTCTTACCGGATTACTACCTTTACAAAACGATACTTTTTACCAAATTCAACAAATAAATAAAGTAAAAAACAATTTTATTGATGCTCTTTTTAAGCATTATTATACTTTCAATGGTGCCAATCAATTCAATACCGTAATTGGTACTAATTTTGGTACAACAACTATACAAACTTCAGAAAAGCAGATTTTAACAAATGGATTAATTAATGATTTCGCCGCTGGTGGTTTTGGTAATTCTTTAGATTATTTGCTAAATGATTTGTATGTAGGAGGAGAATATAAATTCAAAATTGGAAAATGGGAGAACAAACCTGCCATTTACCTGCATCATTATTATTTAAAAACCAATCAGTTTACAGAACAAAACAAATCTACTTATACTTTGATAGAACCAAGTTGGTTAAGTGAATATGAGTTCTCAAAATCTGAAAAAATAAAATTCAACTATAAATTTACAAATGATTTTCCTGAAGCAAATCAATTCCTATCACGTTTTACTTTACAAAACTATAATTCTATTTTTAAAGGAAATGCATTATTACGTAACGAAAGTTTTCATAATGCCACTTTAAATTATTCCAAAAACAATATATTTCGTGGACTAACGCTGTTCGCAAATGCTAGTTTTACAAAAAAAACCAGAACTATTCGGAATGAAGTGGTTCTTAACGGAATTAATCAGTATACTACACCAACTATCACTGATAATCCTGAAACCAATTATTTTTTTACAGGGAATATTGATAAAAAAATCTACAAGTTTAAACTCAGCTTAAGCACAAATTTCTCATGGTTTCATTACCTACAAAAAGTTAATTCGCTTACCGTTTCTAACAATAGAAACAACCAAGATTTCGAATTTCGATTACGTACAGTAGACAAAAAATGGCCTAGTGCAAGTGTAAGCTACAACAAAACATTCAGTCAGTTTAGTGGTTTAACTCGAGCTACTCAGACTTCTGATCAAATAGGAATTGATTTAAACCTAAATATTAGTAAGCATTTTAATTTTAAAACAGACTACCAAGTCACTCATAATAAAAACAGCGATAACCAAAATACTAATTTTAATGTAGCTAACGTTTATCTAAGTTTTCAAAAGAAAAATAGCGCCTTCCGATTTGAACTTGCTGCACAAAATATTTTAAATAATGAAAGTAAAATAGAAAATTCCTTTTCAGATTTTATAATTTTAAACACTACGACATATATATTGCCGAGAATTTTAATGCTTAACATAAGTTACAAATTGTAAAAAATGCAGAAAAGTAAAATCAATTTTAAGTTATTTTATTTCAAACCTAATATTATATCTTATTCAAATCCTTCACCACTTTAAAAGCAGTATCAATCTGATTTTCATGTACGATAATGGTAAACTCATTGGTGGTAGAAATCACTTCATCTATAATTATACCTTCCCAGGCTAACGATTGAAAAATATAGTAATATACTCCCGGAACTGAAACATTTTCATGAGGCAACTTTACCGTAATGGAAGACAAATTTTCGTTTTTACTTAATAATTTTTCATTTTTTAAGCATTCTTCAACAATAGAATTCACTTCAGAACTCACTACAATATTGGTTTCATTTACACCACGGGATGAAGTATAAAATAAATTTTTATTCGTTTTAATTTCGAACATCAATTTCGATTGATTTTCTAGTAACGTTTCTGAAATTTCATAGGTATAATCTGTTAACGACGAACGAACGGTAATTTCACCAATATTTTGTAAAACTTTAGCAATTTTATAATTTATCTTAAAATCTAATTCTTCAGAAATTCGCTTTAAAGCCATCACAACGGCACCTTGTTTAATATCTTTACCTAAATGTGCTTCAATTTCAGGCATCATTATTCGAGCTAAAGACGTTAAATTTATGATTCCCTCAGACAAAGAACTCAATAAAAAGGGCTTGGTTTTTAAATATTTCTCTACTACAGAGGCAACTGTTTTCATAAATACAAGTAAATGTGGATGTGTAAGTCACAAATATAAAAAACAAAATGTTAAAAATACAACTAATTGTCAAAATAATAAAAAGCAGCTTCTAAATGTTCTATTTCAAACATTTTATCTTTTGCATGAATGGCAATAATATCAAATCGAACTTCCACATCTAAATCGTTCGTTATAACATATTCATTAATCGCTTTAACCAATAACTTTATTTTTTTGGGTTTTACGAAATCTTGAGGAGAACCAAAGTCCACACTACTTCTCGTTTTCACTTCAATAACTGCTAAAATGGTATCTTTTTGTGCGATAATATCCACTTCTGCTTTATGAAAAGTCCAATTGGTTTCTAAAATTTCATAACCTTTATCCGTAAGGAAATCTACAGCTAATTCCTCGCCAATTTTTCCTAAATCGTTGTGTGCTGCCATGGCTCAATAAGTCAATTATTAATTTGTCAATGTGTCAATTGTTACTCGAAAGATAACTTAACTTCTTTATCATTGACTTCAAAAACAACTTGACTTCCAAGCACTAAAGTTCTATTATCTTTTTGATGACCGGCACAAAATTCAAAAGCAATTGGAATGTTTAAATCTTTAGCAATTTCAGTAATTAATTGCACTTCATTTTGACCGAATGGAATTTCATTATCATGCATGTCTCGCATACTTCCCACAATAATTCCTTTCACATTTTTAAAGTAATCATTGCGTTTCATGTTTTGTAACATACGGTCTACATGATATAAATACTCGTCTAAATCTTCAATAAAAAGAATTTTATCTTTCGTATCAATAGAAGATTTCGAACCTAATAAACTATAAATTATAGATAAATTACCACCTACTAATTCACCTTTCGCCACACCTTTTTTATCATACGATTTAGAAGGAATAGTGTAAAAATTTTGAATTCCGAAAAGCGCATTTTTAAAAGTTTGCTTTACTTCTTCTGGCGCTTTTGGCACGGTAAATGGCATAATCGAATGTAAAGTTGCTACATGTAAAGTGTTAATATGACTGTGTAAAACCGTGACATCACTAAAACCCATTACCCATTTTGGCTGTTTTTTAAATTTCGAAAAATCTATTAAATCAATAATTCGTACCGTTCCGTAACCGCCGCGAGCGCACCAAATCGCTTTGATATTATCATTATCCAATTGTTCTTGAAAATCTGCAGCACGTTCCGCATCTGTTCCTCCAAGTTGACAACTATCTAAACCAATTGTTTTGCCCAATTTTACTTTCAAACCCCAAGATTCTAGTAAATCAATGGCAGGTTTGGCATCTTCTGGAAAAAATTTACGTGCCGTACAAACAATAGCAACCGTGTCGCCTTTTTTTAAATAAGGTGGAATTTTCATTTTATGTTGAGAATATGAAATTAAAGAAAGAAAAAATAGTATAAAATACCTATTCATGGAATATTTTAAATGTTGTTTTCAAATTTAAACAAATTCAAAATAAATTCGCCTATTAGTGTGTAAAAACTTATTTTTGCAGTAAATATTATTTTAATTCCTCTTATTTAAGATGATGTAAACAAAGTAATGTTTTCACAATAACTAAAATAAAAACTTTACGACGCCTAACAATTCAATTTGCGTCTTAGCGATAAAACAAAAAATATGTTACAAAATCCAAAAAGATATACCATTACAGCAGCATTGCCTTATACAAATGGTCCAATTCACATAGGACATTTAGCGGGCGTTTATGTTCCATCAGATATTTATGCCAGATATTTACGTCTTCAAGGTAAAGATGTAGCCTTTATTTGTGGAAGTGACGAACATGGCGTGGCGATTTCCATGAAAGCCAAAAAAGAAGGTATTACACCACAAGAAGTGATTGATAAATATGACGGAATTATTAGAAAATCGTTTTTAGATTTCGGAATTTCGTTTGATAATTATTCTAGAACTTCCTCTGAAATTCATCATAAAACGGCTTCAGAATTTTTTAGAAAATTATACGATAAAGGAGATTTCATAGAAGAAACCACCGAACAATTATACGATGCCAAAGCCGATCAGTTTCTAGCAGATCGATTTGTAACAGGAACATGTCCAAAATGTGCTAACGAAGAAGCATACGGCGACCAATGTGAAAAATGTGGATCAACTTTAAATGCAACGGACTTAATCAATCCAAAAAGTACCATAACGGGAGAAACGCCAATTTTAAAAGCAACCAAACACTGGTTTTTACCTTTAAACCGATACGAATCTTTCTTAAGAGAATGGATTTTAGAAGGTCATAAAAATGATTGGAAACCGAATGTGTACGGACAAGTAAAATCATGGGTTGATGGTGGTTTAGAACCAAGAGCCGTAACACGTGATTTAGATTGGGGAATTGATGTGCCAGTTGAAGGTGCCGAAGGAAAAAAATTATACGTTTGGTTTGATGCGCCAATTGGTTACATTTCATCAACAAAAGAATGGGCTGCCAAACAAGGAAAAGATTGGGAACCCTATTGGAAAGATGCTGATACTAAATTGGTTCACTTCATTGGAAAAGACAATATTGTATTCCATTGTATCATTTTTCCTGCGATGTTAAAAGCAGAAGGAAGTTATATTTTACCAGATAATGTACCAGCTAACGAATTCTTAAATTTAGAAGGAAATAAATTATCGACATCTAAAAATTGGGCGGTTTGGTTGCACGAATATTTACAAGATTTCCCAGAAAAACAAGATTCGTTGCGTTATGCGTTAACCGCGAATGCACCTGAAACAAAAGATAATGATTTCACTTGGAAAGATTTTCAAGCAAGAAACAATAATGAATTAGCCGCCATTTTCGGAAATTTCATCAACCGAGTTGTCGTTTTAACGAATAAATATTACGAAGGAATTGTTCCAACGCCAAATGACTATTCAGAAGTTGACCTACAAACTTTAGCAGAATTAAAAGCGTATCCAGCGGTGATTTCAAGTTCGATTGAAAGATACAGATTCCGAGAAGCTCTAGGTGAATTGATGAACGTAGCGCGTTTAGGAAACAAATATTTAGCAGATGAAGAACCATGGAAAATGGTGAAAGAAAATCCAGAACGTGTAAAAACTCAAATGTATGTGGCGTTACAAATTGCAACAGCCTTACAAATTTTATGCGAACCGTTTTTACCTTTCACTTCTGAGAAATTAGGAAGAATTCTACAAAGTAACCTTTCATCTTGGAATGACGTTACAGATAAATCGGATTTATTAGCAGCGAATCATAAAATAGGTCAAGCCGAAATTTTATTCGCACAAATTGAAGATGCAGAAATTCAAAAACAAATAGACAAATTGGAAGCTACAAAAACAGCCAATCAAATAGAAAACGCAACGGTAACGCCACAAAAAGAAACA
>CAZULO010000046.1:0-17085 GCA_964621245.1 uncultured Flavobacterium sp. | reverse complement strand
CTGCTACAGCAACTGGACTTTCTGCAGGAACTTATACCGTAACTATAACAGATGCAAACGGTTGTACAGCAACTAGAAACTTTACAATTACACAGCCAACTTCTATCAGTACAGCAACTGCTGCTCAAACAAACGTATCTTGTAATGGTGGATCGAATGGTTCAGCATCTGTAACTCCTTCTGGTGGTGCTGGTGGATATACTTACTCATGGTCACCTGCTGGTGGAACGGCTGCTACAGCAACTGGACTTTCTGCAGGAACTTATACCGTAACTATAACAGATGCTAACGGTTGTACCGCAACACGTAACTTTACCATCACACAACCAACAGCTATTAATAACGCTGTGACTTTAAATGCAGGAATTCTGGAAGCTACACAAACTAGTGCAACGTATCAATGGTATCTGTGCCCTAACACTATTTTAGCTGGAGAGACAAATCAAACATTTACACCAACTGTTGTTGGGGATTACAAAGTAGAAATTTCTGTGGGAGGTTGTTCAACTGTTTCAGCTTGTACCACTGTAACTACTTTAAAAAATGATAATTTTGACAGTACTAACTTTAGTTTTTATCCAAATCCAACAACTGATTTGGTGTACATTAGTAATGGCAATGAAATAGAAGAACTAGTGATCACTAATATGCTAGGACAACAAGTTTATTATGCTAAATTTATGGATAAAGACATCCAAATAAATCTGGCTACTTTCCCTTCTACAACTTATTTCTTAAAAATAAAATCGGAAGGAAAATATAAGACAATAAAAATTGTAAAAAACTAAATTATAACAACATGTTTTTTATAAATTTAACATCACAAAATAAAAACTAAAAAAAACGACTTATGAGTACCACAAAAACAACAGAAAATATAGTTATTCCACCAGGAGTTAAAATTTCTTCAGAGTTTAAATGTTTGAACAGTATTATCACATTTACAAAACCAAGAAACTCAGAACCTTTACAACCACTAGGTCAAGCGTATTATGCGAATGGTTTATTACAAATAAGCACGGTTGCGTTTATTGATGCAAATCAAAAAATAGAATCAATTAGTGTATATTATGATGACACATTAGAAATACCAACATTTTATTTGACTTATGACAAACCTGAAACGGAAGTGGCTAAGTTTATGAGTTATCAAATAAATTTTAATATTAAAATGTCTGATAAGCCTGAAATGATTGAAAGTTTTGTTTGGGATGAAGACCCAAGAACCTCAAGAGGAACATACACTACAGTACAATCTTAATAAAATTCAAATTTTTACTTACAAAAAACAGAGGGAAACCTCTGTTTTTTTTTATTTTTCAATGTATATTTGAAAAAAAAACTTTGAAAACTAAATTAACCCAAATACTATTTTTCTTAACAGTAACTACTTGTTTCACATCGCTTTATGCACAAGTAAACTATTCACTCTTGTTTGAAAAAAAAGTAAAAAACTCTTTATCTAAATTTTCAGGTGTTCGCAACTTAAATCAAGCAAAAGATTTTTTCTTACTAAAAAATTGGGATTCTACTTTGGTACATTCTATGAGACAAATAAGTTTAGAAAATAGAAATAGTGAAATTTCAAACTTTTGTCATTTTTTCAGAGGCATAAGTTTTAAAGAAAAAAGAGTTTTTAATGAAGCTAAAAAATCATTTCATAAAATCACAAAAGACTTTGAATTTTACAAAACCGTTAAAAATCATTTAGGACAAATTGCTTTAGAACAAAATGAATTTCAAAAAGCCATTCCGTATTTTAAGGAATTTGAAGATTTTTCTGAAAATAATTATTACAACATCGACAAAGGAAAGGTCAATCATAATTTAGGAATTTGCTATTTACATTTAGATGACTATAAACAAGCGGAATACTACTTATTAAAAAGCACAAAAATTCAAGAAAAAGAAAGAGATACCCTTATGTTAATTGGCGCATATGGTGATGTAGCTAATTTATATTACAATCAATTCAAAGACCAATTAGCAATTCCCTATTTTGAAAAAGCATATCAACTTTCTAAAAAAATAAAAAGATACGACTTAAAAAAAATCAGTGCTATTAATTTAGCTATTGTGGAAGAAAATAGAAAAAATTTTGAAAAAGCAATTTTGTATCGAAAAGAAGCAGAAAAATGGAATGATTCTTTAACCGATCAAAATAAAATCTGGGCTATAGCTGATGTAGAGAAAAAATTTGCTGTACAACAAAAACAAAGAGAAATTGAAGTTTTAGAAGTTAAAAATGAAATTAAGGAAACCCAAAGAAATGCACTTTTTATTATCGCGCTCTTATTGATCAGTATCGTAGGTTTTGTCTACTATTTTTACCTTCAAAAAAGTAAAAAAAATAAAATAATTCTTTCTCAAAAAGAAAACTTAGATGAATTGAATGCTACAAAAGACAAACTATTTTCAATTGTGAGTCACGATTTACGTTCTTCTGTAAATGTATTAAAATCAAGTAATAGTAAACTTTTATTGCATTTAAAATCGAATAACTATGAAGAATTAGATGGATTGCTACATAAAAATGCAGTTGTGGCAAACAGTACTTATAACTTATTAGACAATTTACTCAATTGGGCTAATCAACAAACGAATCAAATTTATTTTCAATTAGAATCTTTACATTTATATTCTATTATCAAACAAGTTGAATACAATTACAAACCTTTACTGGAAGAAAAAAACAGTGATCTTATTGTAGATATTGATGCCAATTTATTCGTTTTTATGGATTTAGATTCTTTAAAAATCATCCTTAGAAATTTATTAGATAATGCACTTAAATTTACTCAAGAAAACAGTAAAATTTTAATTTACACTCGAGAAAATCAAGCTCAAAATATTGAACTCATCATTGAAGATAACGGAATAGGTATGAGTAAAACAGTGGTAGATGAACTCGTACAAAACAACTTTCATTTATCTAAAAAAAACAACAAAGAAATTATAGGAACAGGATTAGGCATACAACTTTGTAAAGCTATGATTTTGAAAAACGGCGGACAATTTCAAATAGAAAGTCAAGAAGGTATCGGAACAAAAATAATATTGATTTTACCAAAACAAGAGCAACATGCATAAAATAAATATTCTAATAATTGAAGACACTACATCTGAAAGTGATGCACTGACAGAAATTTTAAATGAAAATCAATTTAATATTGTTGGTATCGCAACTAACTATTCTGATGCTTTAACTTTATTTTATCAGCACAAAGTAGATGTAATTATAATTGATGTGTTTTTAAATGGTCAGCCCGAAGGCATAACATTTGCTGAAACTATCACAATAACGCCTAATGTAGCCAAACCATTTGTGTTTTTAACGAGCTCTAAAGACCGACAGATTTTTGAAAGAGCAAAATTAACCAAACCTTTTAGTTTTTTATTGAAACCCTTTAACGAATTAGAAGTTTTGTATGCTATTGAAATGGCTGTTGAGAAATTTTACGACCAAAACAACGTGTTTTTAAGCGAAGAACAAGATACGGTTATTGGCAATACGCATTTATTTATTAAGAAGAAAAACGCTTTGAAAAAAGTAGCTTTAGAAGATATCATTTACATTGAGGTAGAAGAGCGTTACTGCAACATTATTACCGCAACAGAAAAATTTTTAGTGGCCTTATCCTTAACTAAAATTACTGAATTTTTAAATCCAACTACTTTTGCCAAAACACATCGAAATTATATTGTGAACACTAATAAAATATCAGAAATAATTTTATCAGAAAACCTAATTCTTTTAGAAGGAAACCATAAAGTTACTTTGAGTGATACCTATAAAGACTTCATTCATCATTTTAAAATATTGAAATAAGACAATAAAAAAACCGATACTTTAAAGTATCGGTTTTTTGTTTTAATGTATGTGATCTTCTTCAATTTCAAATTCGGCATCTTTTTCCCAAATTTCCATTTCACAAGGTTTACAATTGAATTTCAATTTATATTCTAATTCACCTTGTTTCAACACCAAAGGTTCTTTTAGTTTTTGGTCCATGTTTTCTCTATGGTATTTCGGACAACGTTCTAATTCGTATTTAATACAGTATTTAGTTGTCATCACTCTAGATTTTCCTGGATCCCATTGAAGTTCAAACGCTTTTTCAATTTCAGTTACGCCATGTCTTTCATAAAACTTACGTGCTTGTTTATTGGCAACGTTGTACATAAAATCAAGTTTCGTTTCCGGATAAGGGTGCGAGGTTTTTACCATTTGATGTTCTTTTCGAACATAATTTTTTAGACGAATCTCTGTTAATTGTTCGAAAACCGTTCTTCGCAATTCGTTAATTTTTGAAATCGGTAAAAACCAATTTTGAGAAAATTCTATCGAAATTTCATCAGCTGTATAGGGAGTAAATCCTGTTTTGGCTAAATTAATTTTGAAATTTTCTGCTATAGATTCATTATTTTTCGTTAGCTCTTTTGGATGTATTAATGTGGCCACACTTACATATCCGTCTTCATCCGTAGCGATCAATTCAAATCCGATTTCCGTTTCTTGTAAAACTAATTTTGTACTAATTTTACGAACAGCACTGTCTTCTCTTTCTACAATTTTAATGAAAGCCGCATCATTGTTTCTATAAATAAAAGTTCCTTCAGCAATTTCCTTCAATACATTTGGATAGACAATTCCGTTTTCCACTTTATTTACGTAAATTCCTTCTGCTTCATTATTGGCATTAATAAAACATAAACCATCTCCATTATTTAGAAAATGTCCGTTTTCAATTTCATATGAATTTCCAACCGTTTTAATTAATTTTCCAATATATTGACCTTTGGATTTTGGACTTTCCCAAGAACCAATAGCTTGATGTCTTTCATTTACGAAATAATCGGTATAACCTCTATTAAAGCTTCTATCTAAAGCAGAATCAAAAGTATATGTACATGTTCCAGATGAAGCTTTTGTATATTTATCGGTATTTTCATTTAGAAAAGCATCTAATTTCTGACGCAAATACGAAACATTATTTTTAACATAAACTACATCTTTTAAACGACCTTCAATTTTGAAAGAAACAATTCCTGATTCTACCAAATTTGGAATCTGATTGGAAACATCAAAATCTTTAATAGAAAGTAAATGACTATTTTTAATTAAAGTTTCGCCATTTCCATCAATTAAATTATAAGGCAAGCGACAATTTTGTGCACAGGATCCGCGATTGGCAGAACGTTCTCCATTGGCCACACTCATGTAGCAATTCCCACTAAAGGAAACACAAAGCGCACCCGTAACAAAAAACTCAAGTTCTACATCAGTAGCTTCACTAATTTCTTTTATTTGATGTAAATTTAATTCACGAGCCAAAACAACACGTTGCATACCTGCTTCCGCTAAAAATTTAATTTTATCAGCATCCCGATTATTGGCTTGTGTACTAGCATGAAGTGCAATAGGTGGTAATTCCATTTCCATAATTGCCATGTCTTGAATGATTAAAGCATCCACGCCAATATGATATAATTTCCAAATTAATTGACGACACGTTTCTAATTCGTTATCATACAAAATCGTATTAATAACTACAAAAACCTGCACTTTAAACAAATGCGCATATCCTACTAATGCTGCCACATCTTCAAGTGAGTTATTTGCATTTGAACGCGCTCCAAATTGTGGCGCACCAATATAAACAGCATCTGCTCCTGCATTAATGGCTGCTATTCCAGTAAGTAAATCTTTAGCGGGTGCTAAAATTTCAATTTTCTTCTTCATTTATAAATCATTAATCTTTCGGTAATTGCCGAAAAAAGTATGCAAAGTTCTTATAAAAAATCCAAGATTTCTAATTTCCATTGCATTTTTTAATTTTTGGTAGCGAATTTAAATCTGAAAGTATAAATTTTAGAACCATTTATTGCAAACAAAATCAACCTAAATCATATAGATTAAAAAAACAGTTCTTACTTACGGAGCATTTTACTTTTCATTTTACTGAAAAATTCAGGAGTCACCCCAATATAAGACGCTATTTGTTTTTGAGGAATTTTTTGAATTAAAGTTGGATATTTCGAGCAAAATTTTTCAAATCGCTCTTCCGCTGATAAACTCAAATTATCCATCAACCGTTCTTGGTGTGCGACTAATGAATTTTCGGCTAAAATTCTGAAAAAACGTTCTAGTTTTGGAATTTCATGATATAGTTGCTGATGATTTTCTTTTGAAATAATTATGATTTCAGATTCCTCCATCACTTCAATAAACAAATTACCTGGTTTTTTAGAGATATAGCTATACATATCGCCTATCCACCAACCTTCGCAAGCAAAATGCAACACATGTTCGATAATATTATCGTTGATATTGAAACTTCTTAACAAACCATTATTTACGAAATAAGTCTTTGTAGCAATCTCTCCTGCACTCAATAAAATGGTTTTTGCCTTTACGATTTTGGTTTCCATTTTAGCTAAAAACAGGGTTTCTTCTTCCTGAGTTAAAGTCACATGTTTGGAAATATTTTGAAGAATTAATGCCATCTAAATATAAAATACAGATTGAATTTGAGTTATACAACCTGTATTTGATTCTTCTCAACAGATATATGTAAAGGCAATTTCACTTCACAACGACGATAAGGGCCACAACCCAAACGTCTTGGACCACAAGAAACTAGAACCAAACCTACACAAAGTACCACCACTATTTTTTTCATTATCTTAAGCATTTACTTTTACTAAGGTAGCATTTTTTTTGGCTTTGGCAACAATTTCTTCTATAGGTGTTTCCAAAACATCATACTGTAAGACTACACCCATTCTTCTATAAGGTCGGGAAGTTGGTTTTCCGAATAGTCTGAAATCTGTTTTTGGTTGAAAAGCAACATGTTCAATTCCTGTAAAAGTTGGATGGTTTGAATTTTCTGAGGCTAAAATTACGGCACTTGCTCCTGCTCTTTCTTGTGAGATTTCAAAAATTGGCAGGCTTAAAATCGCGCGTAAATGCAATTCAAATTCGTTGAAATTTTGCGTGTTGGCTAAGGTTACCATTCCCGTGTCGTGAGGTCTTGGAGATAATTCGGAGAAATAAACCCCTTCATCCGTTAAGAAAAATTCTACTCCAAAAAGTCCTGCACCACCTAAAGCTTCTGTTACTTTTCTGGCCATATCTTGTGCTTCAAGTATATCTTTTTGAGATACACGAGCTGGTTGCCAACTTTCTTGGTAATCGCCTCGTTCTTGGCGGTGACCGATTGGCGCGCAGAATAATGTGGGTAAATTATTATTTTGAGTTACGGTTAATAATGTAATTTCAGAATGGAAGTTTACGAAAGCTTCTACGATTACTTCTACGATATCGCCACGAGAACCTTCCACAGCGTAACTCCAAGCTTTTTCAATATCTTCTTGTGATTTTATAGTTGATTGTCCTTTACCGGAAGAACTCATTAACGGTTTTACTACGCAAGGCATTCCAACTTCCGCTACTGATTTTTGTAGTTCTTCGTAAGATGTAGCGTAACGATACTTAGCTGTTTTCAAACCTAAATCTTTAGCGGCTAAATCTCGAATGGCTTTTCTATTCATGGTGAAATTGGCTGCTTTTGCAGAAGGCACCACTGTAATTCCTTGCTTTTCATACTCGTAAAAACGTTCTGTTCGAATGGCTTCTATCTCTGGAACGATAAAATCTGGTTGATGTTTGGCCACGATTCGGTCTAATTCGGCGCCATCAAGCATATTGATGACTTCAAAACCGTGTGCGACTTGCATGGCTGGTGCATTTTCGTAACTATCTACAGCAATAACCGTCTGTCCAATACGTTGAGCGGCGATTACAAATTCTTTTCCTAGTTCGCCTGAACCTAATAGTAGTATTTTTTTATTCATTTTGTAATGTATTTTGAAAACGGATGTGCGTTAGGGATTGCAGTGAAAATCCTTTTATTTTTCATAAAAGATTGTAACGGAAAGCCCGACCCAAAGGGTAACGCCCAAATAATTAAATTAAAAAAGCCCCAAGTTTCCAAGGGGCAAATAGATTAAGACACCGCGTCTTTGATTCTTTTGATGGCTTCAATTAGTTGTTCCTCGCTGGTGGCGTAAGAAAGTCGTAAGCAATTTGGACTTCCGAAAGCGTCACCGGTTACAGTTGCCACATTCGCTTCTGCTAATAAATACATGGCAAAATCTGTAGCGTCTTTAATTTCAGTTCCTTTCAACGTTTTTCCGAAATAGTCTGAAACATCTGGGAAAACATAAAACGCACCGTCCGGATTATTTAATTTGAACCCTGGAATTTCTTGCATTAATCCGAAAACTAAATCGCGACGTTTATGAAACGCATCAACCATATATTTAATTTGAGAAGGATCAGCTTCTACTGCAGCTTTAGTAGCACGTTGTGCAATAGAATTTGCACCACTAGTAACTTGACCTTGCATTTTGGTGCAGGCTTTCGCAATAAATTCTGGTGCTCCGATATACCCAATTCTCCAACCTGTCATAGCGAAGGCTTTGGCTACTCCGTTTACAGTAATGGTATTGTTTTCCATACCTTCAATAGAACCAATTGAGCAATAATCGCCTGTATAATTTATATGTTCGTAAATTTCATCTGAAACTACATATATATTTGGATATTTTTTAAGTACAGCAGCTAGAGCCGTTAATTCTTCTTTACTGTAAACAGAACCTGAAGGATTACAAGGTGAACTGAACCACATCATTTTAGTTTTTGGTGTGATTGCTGCTTCTAATTGCGCTGCTGTAATTTTGAAATTCGTTTCCACTGAAGTTGGAACTTCTACTGGGATTCCTCCTGAAAGTTTTACAATTTCGAAATAAGACACCCAAAATGGTGCTGGAAGAATTACTTCATCCCCATCGTTAAGCATCACTTGAGCGATGTTATACAAAGACTGCTTCGCACCTGTTGAAACCACAATTTGATTGGGCGTATAATTTAAATTATTATCTCTCTTGAATTTCGCACAAATAGCTTCTTTTAAATCTAAATAACCATCTACAGGTGGATACGTAGAAAAATTATCATCTATAGCTTGTTTGGCTGCTTCTTTAATAAAATCTGGCGTATTGAAATCGGGTTCGCCTAAACTTAAACTAATGATGTCTTTGCCTTGTTGTTTTAATTCTCTAGCTAAGGCGGCCATAGCTAAAGTTTGTGATACCGCAAGATTGTTAATTCTTTCAGATAAAATGTTGTTCATGCTTTGTAGTTAAAAAATTTATATAAATAAAGAAACGCAATAAATTGCGTTTCTACCTATTAGGCTAATTGTGGATTTTGTCCTAATTCTTTCAAATGTTTAAAATGTGCAATTACGGCACTTCTCATCGTTTTATATTCAAAATAAGGCAAACTACATTCTGCGGCAGTTTGTTTGACAATTTCGGCTATTTTGTCATAATGAATATGACTAATATTTGGAAAAATATGGTGTTCAATTTGATGATTTAAACCACCGGTATAATAATTTACAATCCAATTTTTAGGCGCAAAATTTACGGTTGTAAATAATTGATGAATGGCCCAAGTATTTTCCATTTCGCCAGTTTCGTTAGGCAATGGATTAATAGTATCATCAATAATATGTGCCAATTGGAAAACTACACTCAAAATTAAACCAGCCGTGTAATGCATCACAAAAAATCCTAATAAAATAAGCCACCAAGGAGCTGTTCCGAAAAGTAAAGGTAGAACAATCCAAAACCCGAAATAGACAATTTTGGAAATCACTAAACCCGTCCAAAGCGTTTTAGGATTTGGAGTAGAACCGTAAGATAACTTTCTTTTTAAATAACCACCCATTTGTTTAAAATCGGTTGTTAAACACCAGTTAATAGTTAGTAAACCATATAAAAAGATAGAATAATAATGTTGGAATTTATGAAAACTGTACCATTTTGCTTCTTTTGTAAAACGAATAACCCTTCCAGCATCTAAATCTTCATCATGACCAGGAATATTAGTATACGTATGGTGTAATACATTATGTTGCACTTGCCAATTGTATACATTACCGGCTAAAATATAAATACTTCCACCCATGATTTTATTCAACCATGTTTTAGAGGAATACGAACCATGATTTCCATCATGCATTACATTCATTCCTACACCAGCCATTCCTATACCAATAACAATAGAAGATAGTAAATACACCCAAATTGGTGCCGACATAAAAAACAACACAATAAAAGGAACAAACAATAATGAAAACATAATCATCGTTTTCAAATGCAACTTCCAATTACCTGTTTTTTTAAGATTATTTTCTTTGAAATAATCATTCACTCTTTTATTTAAAGTTCTAAAGAACTGATTTTGATCTAATCTAGAAAAAGTTGGAGCTTTAATTTCCATATAATATTTAATATTTAATTCACAAATGTACTAATATTTCTCTAAAATAAATTATGATAAATATCATATCACATAAAAATTGTATTTTTGCAAAAAATAAACAAGAATTTGGAACTGATTTTAAAATATTTCCCCGATTTAAGCCCATTACAGATTGAACAATTCACAAAATTATACGATTTGTATACTGATTGGAATTCGAAAATTAATGTAATTTCAAGAAAAGACATAGACGAATTATATACGCGACATGTTTTACATTCATTGGGTATTGCCAAAGTTATGAACTTTCAACCTGGAGCTGCCGTTTTGGATGTAGGAACAGGTGGTGGATTTCCTGGAATTCCATTAGCAATTTTATTCCCTGAAACGCAATTTTATTTGATAGATATCATAGCTAAAAAAATAAAAGTGGTTCAAGAAGTAGCAAAAGGATTAGGTTTAAAAAATGTAAAAGCGGAACAAAAAAGAGCCGAATTAGTAAAAGAAGAATTCGATTTTATTGTAAGCCGAGCCGTTACTAATATGCCAGATTTTGTGAAATGGGTAAAAGACAAAACTAAGAAAAACTCAATACACGAATTAAAAAATGGTATTTTATATTTGAAAGGTGGCGATTTAACAGAAGAATTAGCGGCGTATCAAACCGTACAATTATTTGATTTACCTACATTTTTTGAAGAAGATTTTTTCGAAACAAAAAAAGTAGTGTATTTGCCTTTGAAATACAAATAATAAAAATGGATAGTGTTAAAAGCTATCCATTTTTTTTGCATCTAAAATCATAGAAAACATTTCTTATTCGACTTACTTTTTTCAAGTAATATTTAAAGGTTGTAAAGAATTTACATTTTCATCAGTAACATTTTCATCAGTAACTTTTTCTCGCACTTATCCCTCAGAAATACAATAAATTTTTATTAAAATTTCTAACTTCATCGACACTATAAATAGAGTGCAAACCGATATTAATTTCTCTGAATTTCTCATCACACACTTAAAAAAACAAGAAACAGATTAATTATCTAACAAAGAAAGCAAAACATTTCGAGAAACAAATTTCTAACCTCCTTAAATATAACACAAAAAAAAGGCTATCAAATGTGATAGCCTTTTTAAGATAAAGTAATTTATGATTACTCTAAAATAATTTTTTGAGAATAATTTAAATTTTCACCTTGCAGTTTTATGATATACATACCTGAAGATAAAGCTTCTAAATTAATCATATTTGATGAAGCAAAACCAGTTTGTTTTTGACGGAAAACTTCTCTTCCATTAAGATCAAAAACAGCTACGTTTAGATCGCCAACATAGTCTGCAATACTTATATTTACTATACCACTTGATGGATTTGGATAAATTTTAAACAAATTACTGTTTTGAAAATAATCAGAAGCCAACACACAATTTGAACCTGTATCAGGTGTAGCACCAGGTGTAGGCTCTGTAAAGTCCTCTACTTGATCTTGAATTCCTGCTACCCCACTTGTTGATCCAGAAGACGCATTGATTCCCATCCCTCTTCTTGCAAATGTTTTCCATATTAAACAGTAATTCTGACCACCAGTTGAATTTTGATCTGCCTGAATAATGGCATTTCTACAATCAATTAGCGATGGATTGGCTGGAGTTAATTTCATAGCATCAACAACCAAACGCATCACTTTATTATTTCCACCAGTTCCATTATAAATATTTGGGCTATATCCATATTGATCAATATAATTCCAAGCTAAATCCCATAACATCACACACCAAATAGAACCTACTCCATGCACACTTACTATATCGTTTGTGCCATCATTGAACCATTGGTTATTCGTATCCCTAAAAGTATGTGGATTAACAGCCATATCAGTAGAATATCTATATTGTCTGATACCAAGACCAGTAGTCTCTTGATTTTGAGCAAAGGTTCCAATTCCTCTTGCGTCATTTTTAGTATCTCCTGGCTTGATTTGCATCATTAACCAAAACCAATCTGACCAACCTTCTCCTGGTTGTTCTGAAGAACCATTTAAGCCTGCTCCCCCACCTACTAATCTAGTAGATATGCCATGACCATATTCATGAGCAATAATTCCGTTATCAAAATCACCATCCGTATTCACAAAACCTGTAGGATCATTTTTAATTTTTGCATTAACAGTCCCTTGCGCAATTTGTGCAATAATCGCTTCACCCACATTATAAGAAACAAAAATAGCAGGTATAGTAATTGAAGCATCAGCTCCACTCATATTCAATAATTGATTAGGATTAGCCGTATCATTGTTTACCATAATAACTGCAATCGCTCCAGCATCTTGGGCTTTTTTAACTTTTTCCACAAATGGACATGTCCCTCTTCTAATAACAGCAATTTTACCTGATAAGGCACTTGCATTTGTAGGAACTTGACAAGCATCTGTTACATCAGGTGTAGCGTCATTATATAATACTAAATCCTGAGTAATTCCTGGAGAAGCAGGTAACGCAACATTCCCAGGAGAAAATGCATTATTAGTAGCATTATATTCGCCTGCAATGGAAGCTGGAGAATTAATTGTTAGAAATTTTGGCGCTGGACCAATATTCCACAAATACATTTGCATTCTTGGTCGGCTTCCGCTTCCTTCAGATGGCGTTGAAAAATTTGCATTATTAAAAGAAGGTGTAGTTGATTGAGAGGCATCTTGCGCTTCTGCATTAACCCAATCATTACCTATACCATTTCTACCATAATTAGACGCTTGGAAGTTTCTATTAACCTCATTGAAACCATATTGGTACCATAAATCATGCATTACATTATTTTGATAAAATAAATTTGTAATAGCTGCATTAATATAAGAAGAAGCAGTTACTCCTGTTCCACCATAAGGATGATCAAATGTTAAACTTGGATAAGTCCCAGAAGAGGCATTCGCATAAGTCGTTGGATTTGTTGGATTAGTATTCGTATAATCAGAATATGCGAATACATTATTCCCTCTTGTGTAAGCGTATAATGCAGTGGCCGTAGAACCACCAACAGTTGTATTAGTATTATGCCATCCGTTTGGAGATGCGGCTACAGTTAATGGTGCTAGAGCAGTTGCTGCTTCAGGATTAACTACTAGTTGTCTCGCGATATGGTTTGGACTTTCATAATTAAAAGGAATAACTCTGTAATTAGTAGTTCCTGGAGTTAACATAGTTGTTGGTGCAGACTCTTTAAATAATTGATTTGAATTAAACTCTTTAGTAGCATTTTGACAAGTAAAATGGTTGTGTTTTGGACCAAAAGAACAAGTATGAACCAAATCAATTTTTTCTAATAAATCACCTGTAGTGGCATCTAATTTAACTTTCCACAAATGTTTAGTATCTTGTGTATAGAATTCATAACTCCAAGACAAAACTAAATCTCCATTTTCATTCGGAAAATAAACTAATTCAGCAGAAGTTAAATCTTCTGTTAAAGCTCCGTTTGTTAATTTGTATTTGTTTTTATCCGAAGAAACTAAAGCCGAAGTAAAGGGTATTTCATTAAGTTTTACTAGGGCTTTTGAAAAACCTTCAACTACATCAAAAGAAGTAGAAGTAGTATTCACTTTTGAAGCGATATTAGAAATAAAACCTTCAGGAGCATTAATTACTTCTCCATTTTTTATCCAAAAATAAATATAAGAATTGGTTATTTTTATGTTTGAATGCGTTTGTAATACTAAATAGTTAGTAATACCTGTAGTTTCTGAACTCGTTTCAGACTCGATAATCCAATTTGATAGTTCAGAAGCACTAATGTTTAATTTGCTTGAATTACTATTGATGTAACTCTGAATTTTTTGCCTAGGATCTTGTGAAAAACCTAATGAAACAAAAAATGCAAAAACAAAAAGTAGCTGTTTTTTCATAAGTAAGTGGGTTGAATGTTAAGATCCCAAAATTAACGTTTTCTTACCAAAAACCAAGAAAATAATAATTTTTTAACAATAATTCAACCTTAAAACCTGTTAGCATTTATAATTTTGTAAATTTCTATCGCTTTTCCATCCGTTAATAGAGAAATAAACTGACAAATATTTAACAACCTATCGTACATAGTTTCTTTTCTAGTTTTATACTTCTCTGGCAAAATATTCATAATTAACAAATCAAAATTTGTAGCTGAATCAGTAGCTGAATTGATATAAGCACAAATAAACACATCTAACAACGTATGAATTACCTTGTAACCTATAATTTCTTTTTCAATCACTTCTTTAGATTGATAAATATTTTTGACACTAATATTTATAATGTCTGAAATTTGAGCTTTGTACTGACTTTTATCCATCAAGGAAACCGAAAATTCCCCTTTTAAAATGTCTGATTCATTCTCCATAAAAACAGAAACGGCATCATTAATTAAACTCCCAATAGCCAAAGCACGTAAATAACTGATACGGTCTTCTTTGGTTTTTAATTCATTATATTTTTTAGAATCGATAGACTTCTGAACCAATTTGATCAGATATTCTAAAGCAAAATCTTCGTTGATCAAACCTAATTTTATACCGTCTTCAAAATCAATAATCGTATAACAAATATCATCAGCGGCTTCGACTAAAAAAGCTAAAGGATGACGGAAATAGCCCACATCTGGATTTGTTTTATTTGAAATCATACCTAATTCGGCAGCGACTTCTTGAAAGAATATTTTGTCTTGTTGAAAGAAACCGTATTTTTTATCACAAATATTAGAAGTTGGTTTTTTAGGCAAACTTTCTTTCGGATATTTCATGAACGTTCCTAAAGTGGCGTATGACAATCGCAACGCACCTTCTACTCCTTCTCTGCTCGATGTTAAAATAGAAAATCCGTTCGCATTTCCTTCAAAATCAATAATATCTTGCCATTCTTTTGGAGAGAGTTCCGATTTATACTTCTGACCACTTCCTGAAGAAAAATATTCTCCAATCGCTTTTTCACCAGAATGCCCGAAAGGCGGATTTCCTATATCGTGCGACAAACAAGCTGCCGCTACAATCGCACCAAAATCGTTTAATTGATAGCCGTGAACCTCTTGTAAATGCGGATATTTTTCTAATATTTTTTTTCCAACCAATCTTCCAATAGAACGACCCACAACAGAAACTTCCAAACTGTGTGTTAAACGCGTATGTACAAAATCCGTTTTAGAAAGTGGAATCACTTGGGTTTTATCTTGAAGCAAACGAAATTCGGAAGAAAAAATAATTCGATCATAATCTACTTCAAAGCCTAAACGCGTATCATCTTGTTCTTTTCTTAATCGTTTACTTGTATCGCCTTGTCTTTTTAAGGACAAAAGTTGTTCCCATTGCATCATTTGAAGTTCGAAATTTTAAATTTGAAGTACGAAGTTAACCTTTTTTCATGCAAATGCTATTTTCCACACCGATATATTGTCCGTAATTTGGAATCAATTGGTAGCCTGTTTTTTCATATAAAGCAATCGCGCTAGTTAGTTTTGGAGAGGTTTCTAACACAAATGAAGTAAACCCTAAATCGTTTGCCCAAAGTTCTAATTCTGTTAAAACGAACTTGGCAATTCCTTTATTCCTATTATCGGGATGTACGAACATGCGTTTAATTTCAGCCGTAGTAGCATCGAATTTTTTAAAAGCGCCACAACCCACAGCTTCTGAATTTTCATAAATCACTAAAACTGTATCTAATTGCACGTTATTGTAAAAAGCAAAAAAGTCTTTTTCTTCTCCATCAATATCGACTAAATAGTCATCAAAAAGTGCGGATAATTTTTTAAAATCTGGGTTATCTGAATTGGTTCGAATAAGATTCATAACGTAATTTTTATGAGTACGAAGATAAAAATTTGGAACTGTTTTACCACGAATTCTCGAATTAAAAAATCAATCAAAATAATTCGAATTAAACTTATAAATTAGAAGAAACAGTAATTATAAATTCGTGGTTGAATTAAAATAATTACATAAAAAAAGCCTTCGAAAGGAAGGCTGTAAAATTTACTCTTTTAAGTTAGATAAGAAAAACAAACTTGATTTTTTTGGATACTTATCATAACTTTTATCGCTAGGATTTTCAATAACTGTTTTCAGATTTACTTCATCACCCAATTTAAATTTTGAAACGACTAATTTGTAATCTAACATATAAGGTCCGCAGAAAAAATTTCCGTCGGCGTCTTGTTCAATTATTCCTGTATAAACTCCTTTTTCTTTTGCCATGATTTTATTTTTTACAAAGGTATAACTTTTATTATAATTTATGAACGCCTTTTCGAACATCATAAAAAGCTAATAAATTGATATTGGTATGTTCAATTTGATAATACAAGATGGTTTTCTTATTAATAACCGCTTTTCTGGTTGCGGTTTGAATTTGATAAATTGGAAATAATTCAGGATTGTTTTTTATGTCTTCCACTGTTGAAATAATGTCGGAATAATATTTTTCAGAAACTAATATTCCAAATTCACTTTCAATATAGTTAAGAATTTCATTTAAAGTTAACTCGGAAGTTTGGGTCCAAATTACATTCATTTTTTAGCAAATTTTACTTCAAAACGTTTTTTTACCTCTTCATGAGCACTCACGTTTCCGGTGGAAATATCCTCTAATCCTTTTTGAATTAATTGATTTTCATAAGTAGAAACTTCATCATTTTCTTTAATACTCAAAATTCTTTCAATAATTTTTTCGTCGGTTAGACCTTGAATCCATTGCAATAAATTTTGTTTTTCGATTGTAATATTCATATC